>NZ_JBPQTL010000123.1:0-14725 GCF_051386295.1 Micromonospora sp. URMC 105
GAGGGGGGTTTAAGGGAGGAGGGGGTGGCGGAGGACGTTTTCTTCTCGGCCGGGGCCTACGCCTACGACGCTGACTCTGGTGCCGGTGATCTCTTCGATCCTGGCGATGTAACGGCGGGCGTTCTCGGGGAGGTCCGCCTCGGTCCGGGCCTTGGTGATGTCCTCCCACCAGCCGTCGAGCTCTTCGTAGATCGGCTTGGCGTGGTGGAAGTCGGTCTGGGTCATCGGCATGTCGTCGAAGCGCTCGCCGTTGATCTCGTACCCGACGCAGATCGGCACCTTCGTCAGGCCGGTGAGCACGTCCAGCTTGGTGACCACGAGGTCGGTGACGCCGTTGAGGCGGCAGGCGTACCGGGCGACGACGGCGTCGAACCAGCCGCAGCGGCGCTCCCGGCCGGTGGTGGTGCCGTACTCGTGGCCGATCTTGCGGAGGTGCTGGCCGTCCTCGTCGAAGAGCTCGGTCGGGAACGGTCCGGAGCCGACCCGCGTGGTGTACGCCTTGCTCACCGCGATCACCCGGTTGATCGCCGTCGGCGGGATGCCCGCGCCCACGCACGCCCCGCCCGCCGTCGGGTTCGACGAGGTGACGAAGGGGTAGGTGCCGTGGTCCATGTCGAGCATGGTGGCCTGGGCACCTTCAAGCAGCACGGTCTCGCCGCGGTCCAGCGCGTCCCAGAGCATCACCCGGGTCTCCGCGATGTACGGCTTGAGCCGCTCCGCGTACTGCAGGTACTCCTCGATCGTCGCGTCGACGTCGATCGCCTTGCGGTTGTAGATCTTGAAAAGCAGCTGGTTCTTCTCGCGCAGCGCGAGTTCCAGCTTCTTGCGCAGGATGCCCGGGTCGAGCAGGTCCTGGAGCCGGATGCCCATCCGGGCGACCTTGTCGCCGTACGCCGGGCCGATGCCCCGGCCGGTGGTGCCGATCCGGGCCGAGCCGAGGTAGCGCTCGACCACCCGGTCCAGCGCCCGGTGGTGCGGCATGATCAGGTGCGCGTCGCCGGAGATGCGCAGCCGGGAGACGTCCACGCCGCGCTCGGCGAGCCCGTCGATCTCGGCCAGCAGCACCTTCGGGTCGACCACCACGCCGTTGCCGATGACGATCATCGCGCTCGGCGAGAGCGCCCCGGACGGCATCAGGTGCAGCGCGTACTTCTGCCCGTCGGGAGTGATCACCGTGTGACCGGCGTTGTTGCCGCCGGAGTAGCGCACGACGTAGTCGACCCGCTCACCCAGCAGGTCGGTAACCTTGCCCTTGCCCTCGTCGCCCCACTGAGCGCCGATGAGCACGATCGCTGGCATCTTCTCCGCCTCCAGAAGGCTCGGGTGCCAGGTGGCGACCGGTTGGCGAGCCCGGGGTGTCAGGCTAACAAGTAGTGACGGCGGGACCGGCAGGGGTCGCGTCGAGAGGCAGGAGGCTCCTTCGTGTACGACGTGGTGCTGCTCACCCTCGGCTCGGAGCGGGACGCTCCCGGTGGAGGCTGCGGCAGTGGCGGGGCCTGCTGCGGTGGCGCGACCGGATCCGACGGCGCGGACGCCTCGACGCAGCCCGAGGAGCGCTGCGAGACGCCGCGCGTACCGGTGCTGGCCTGCGCGGACGCGCTGACCGCCCGGGGCGCCCGGGTGGAGACCGTCACCGCTCGTTCGGACGCCGAGATCGACAGCGTGCTGGCCCGGCTCGACGCCCCCGCCCGCCCCGACGGCCTCACCTGGCCGGACCCCGACTCCAAGACCCGGCTGATCGTCGCGACGGCCACCGACGCCCAGTTGCGCGCCGTCCTGCGCCGGCTGGTCCGGCGGTACGCCCCACCGCCCAGCCGCCGCCCGGCGGACCTGGCCGGCGACCGTACGGTGCCGGACCTGCCGACGATCGGCGTACTTCCGCTCGACCCGGCCCGCAGCGGTGCGGGGCGTGACCTCGCCGCGCAGCTCGGGCTGCCCCGCGACCCGGTGGCGGTGGCCGCCGCGGTGCTGGACGGCGCTCCCCGCCGGCTCGACCTGCTGCGCAACGACGCCGGCTCGGTGACCCTGGACGGCGCCCTGCTCGGCGCGGCGGACGACGAGGGACGCCCGCTGCACTGGCGCGGCCGGATCGAGGTGGACGACGCGGTGCTCTCCAACGGCGAGGACCCGATCCTGGCCTGTGCGATCGGCAACGCCGGCGGGTACGCGACGCTGGCCGGGCTCCCGCTGCTGACCAGCCCGGACCCGGCCGACGGCGCGGTCGAGGTGGCGGTGGCCGTCCCGGTGGTCACCCGCTCAAGGTGGGGCCGGAAGCGGGTCCGGTTCGAGGTCCGCCGGGCCCGGGGGCGGGCCGTGGCGGTCGTCCCCCGGGACGAGAAGGTCCCCTTCCTCGACGACGGTGTCGAGGGCGAGCTGAACCGCAAGCGGTCGTGGTGGACCGAGCCGGGCGCCTGGGCGGTCTGGACGAGCTGACCCGAAACGGCGTTCCGTCACGTTCCGTGACCGGAACGGGACCGCCTATCCTCGGCAGGAGGAATGGGGAGGAACCGTGGTGGACGAGAACGCCGACCGGGGCCAACTGCCCGGCCAGCACGCGGTGCCGGAGCGGGACATCGAACCGCTCTGGCCGCCCGACGCGACCGACACCGCCCCGCCCTGGGGCGTCCCGCCCTCGCCGCTGTACCCGTCGCTGACCGCAGAGGTCAACGCCGGCCCGGTGGGCGACGGCTGGACGGCGCCCCCGCCGGACGGCGACTGGACGTCCCCGCGACCCGACGAGTCGACGGGACAGCCGACGCCGGGCCCGTACCTGCCCGGTCCCGGGCAATGGTCCGCCGGGCCGGACGACACCGGCGACAGCGTCCCGCCGCGCAGCGGGTTCGCGGGCAGCGAGGACGACGCTCTCCTGACGAACGGCGGGCTGCCCGGCGCGAACGGCGCGGCCACCGGGCACGGCGTGGCGGCCACCAACGGCAGCACAGCCGGCGCGGCCGGTGCCGGTGCGTCCACCGGCGCGGTGCCGGCGGCCGGCGGGCACCTGCCCGACGGGACGGGCACTGCACGCCCGGACGGCACCGCCTCGAACGGCACCGCCGCCGGCCCGGACGGCCCGGCGGCGAGCGGCGCGAGCACCGAAGCCGGCGTCCCGCCCGCCGGACCCGGCGTGGCGGGCGCCGAGGTGGGTCCGGTGGCCGGGAACGTCTGGTCCCCGGCCGAACCGGCGGAGGACGCCGGGCCGCCGGAGCGTGCCGCGCCGGCACCCCGGGTGGGGCAGCCCGCCCCGGTCGACCTGGACCTGCCCTTCACCCTGGACCAGCCGATCACCACGCCCGGGCCGCACACCGCGCCGGGCACCCCGGTGGTACCCGGGCCGAGCGCGCCGGAGGCGGGTGCCGGCCGGGCACCGGGCGAGTCGCCCTGGGCCCAGCCGCCGCAGCGCGCCTCCGCCGTCGGCGGCGACGAGATGGCGGGCGACCCGGAGGCGGGGCGCGGCGAGGCGATCGGCAGCGCGACCGTGCCCGGACAGCCGGCGGAACCCACGCCCCCGGCACCGAGGCTGGGCCCGTTCCCGCCGTCACCGGGCACGCCGCTGGCCCCGCCCGGCCCGCACCCGCCGACGGAGTACCCGCCGGGGCCCACGCTGGCGGTGCCGCACGCCCGTCCGCCGCAGCCCGGACCGGCCCCGGTCGCCCCCGCGCATCCCGGCCCGCCGCAGCCCGCGCCGGGACCGCCCGCGCCCCCGCAGCCGCCCGCCGGGTGGTACCAGCCCGCCTGGCAGGGCAGCACCCCGCCGGCCGGGCTGCCCCGGCAGCCGCACCCCGAGCCACCGGCGCAGGCCGGCTACCCGGACGCGGGCTGGACGCCGGACGGCGGGACGGCGCCGACCGCGGAGGACTTCGCCCGCCGCCGGCAGGCCCGCCCGGCGGACCCGGTCGCCACCATGGGGGTACGGGCGGTGGTCAACCGGATCGGCCTGGTCAAGCTGCCCCCCGGGCGGTACGAGCAGGAGGTCAAGCGGGACGTCGAGATGGTCCGCCGCAACTTCGGCGGGCTGCGCCAGGTGACCGTGGTGAACCCGAAGGGCGGCGCCGGCAAGACGGTGGCGATCCTGCTGCTCGCGATGACCTTCGGGCAGAAGCGCGGCGGGTACGTGCTGGCCTGGGACAACAACGAGACCCAGGGCACCCTGGGCATGCGCGCCCAGCAGGACTTCCACTCCCGTACGGTCCGGGACATGCTGCGCGACCTCGGGCAGTTCCAGGGCGCGCACGGCCGGATCGGCGACCTGTCGCAGTACGTCCGCTCGCAGGGCGAGGGGATGTTCGACGTGCTCGCCTCGGACGAGTCGGCCACCGGCGGCGAGATGCTGACGGCGGCGGCCTTCGCGGAGATCCGCGAGGTGGTCAGCCGGTTCTACAAGCTGATCTTCGTGGACACCGGGAACAACGTCCGGGCGCAGAACTGGCAGGCCGCGATGGACGCCACCGACCAGTTGGTGGTGACCATGTCGGCTCGCAACGACTCGGCGGAGACGGCCGCCCGGATGCTCGACCACCTGGAGCAGAGCGGCCGGCAGCGGCTGGTCCGGCAGGCGGTGACGGTGGTGTCGATGCCGCCGTCCCGCAAGGAGATCGACCTGCCGGCGATCCAGGAGCACTTCGCGGCCCGTACCCGGGCGGTGCTGCTCGCGCCCTACGAGCGCCTGATCGACAGCGGGGAGCCGATCCGGTACGGCGGGCTCTCCTCGGCGACCCGGGACGCCTGGCTGAAGATCGCGGCCGCGGTGGCCGAGGGGCTGTAGGCGCGACGGCCGGCCCGGTGCGCCCGGACCGGCCGTCGCGATGGATCACTCGCTGCCGAGGGCGTCCCCGGCGGCCGGGTCGCAGTCGCGCAGGAACTGCGCGCAGCGGGCCGCCTCGTCCGCCTCGCCGATCTCGCCCGCGGCCCGGGAGAGCACGTACAGGCAGCGGAGGAAGCCCTGGTTGGGCGCGTGCGACCAGGGCACCGGGCCGTGTCCCTTCCAGCCGCTGCGGCGCAGCTGGTCCAGGCCGCGGTGGTAGCCGGTGCGGGCGTAGGCGTACGCCGGGATGACCTGACCGGCGTCGAAGGCCCGGGTCGCCAGTACCGCCCAGGCCGCGCTGTAGGTCGGGAAGCGCGCCGCGACCGCGGCGTACGCCTCGTCGGTGCCCTTGTCGGCGGCGGCCGCGAGCGTGGCGTCCGCCTCTTCGTGCGCGGGCAGGAGGGTGGCCGGTGGCTCAGGCAACAGGTTCTGCATCGTCCCATTCAACCGGCTTCGCCCTACGCCGCGCGAGCGGATCGGCCCGGCGCGCTGGCTGAACGGGGGAGGCGTCCGTCACGCCTGCGGCCCATGCCGCCGCGAGATGTTTTCGATTACAACTATTGGTCCGGAGCCTCCCCAGGACCCGGTTACGCAGGAGCCCGGCGGTTTCGCCCGTCGGGCTCCTGTCGTCCGGGCCACGGGGCGGGCAGGTTTGCCCCCTTGCCCGGCGCGGGCAGGATGGCCAGGTGCCGACTCCACCTCCCGCAGACGTCATCGCGCCGCACGACACCGGCCACGACGAGATCGAGACCCGCGCCGAGTTCGACCGGCGCCTGGCCACCGGCAGCCTCGCCGGCCTGACCGTGCAGGGGCTCCGCCTCGACCTGGACCCGGTCCCCGACCTGACCGGGACCGAGGTCGCCGGCGCCCTCTTCGTCGGCTGCCGGTTCGCCTCCCGGGAGGTCGGCGCCGACCTGGTCCGGCGCGGGGCGAACGTGGTGCCGCCCTTCTCCGGCCTGCCGTACCCGACCCAGCCGTCGCACCTCTACACCCCCGACGAACTGGCCGCCGGGTTCGCCGAGGGCGGCTTCGCCGGGATGTACGACACCCGGGTGTACGCCCACTTCCGCGAGCACGGCGGCGCGCTGCCGGACGTCCGGGAGGCGCTCGGTCAGCGGTTGCACGACCACGGCGTGGACAACGCCCTGGTCGACGCCACCCGGGCCTGGCTCGCCACGCACGGGCCGCAGTCGGTGGTGGGGGTGATGGGCGGGCACGCCGTGCCGCGCGGCAGCGTGCCGTACCGGATGGCGGCGGTGCTGGGCTGGGAGCTGGCGCGGGCCGACCGGCTGGTGGTGACCGGCGGCGGACCGGGCGTGATGGAGGCGGCCAACCTCGGCGCGTTCCTCGCCGCCTGGCCGGCCGACGAGCTGAACACCGCGATCGACCTGCTCGCCGTGGCGCCGGACTTCACCGACCACGACCGCTACACGGCGGCGGCGCTGGCGGTCCGCGAGCGGTACGCGACCGGACCGGCCGTGCCGCAGCAGCGCCGACCGGAGCTGGACTGGGCCCGCTCCGGCGGACTGGCGATCCCCACCTGGCTGTACGGGCACGAACCGGCGAACCTCTTCGCCGGGCGGATCGCCAAGTACTTCTCCAACGCCATCCGGGAGGACACCATCCTGCGGCTGGCCCGGGGCGGGATCGTGTTCGCGCCCGGCCGGGCGGGCACGGTGCAGGAGGTCTTCCAGGCGGCGACGAAGACCTACTACGGCACCGACGGGGCGAGCGGGGCGTACGTCTTCCTGGACCGGGCGTACTGGACCCGGGAGCTGCCGATCGAGTCGCTGCTGCGACCGCTGTTCGCCGCGTCCCCGTTCGGCGACCTGTCGGCGACGGTGCACCTCACCGACGACGTCCGCGAGGCCGTCCGGGTGCTCACCGCGACCGCCTGAGACGCCGACGGCCGGCTCCCGTGATCCGGGAGCCGGCCGTCGCGTGTCGCCGGGACTACTTCATCCGGGTGCCGGTCGAGCGCAGGTGCTCGCAGGCCTCCACGACGCGGGCGGCGAGACCGGCCTCGGCCAGCTTGCCCCAGGTCCGCGGGTCGTACTGCTTCTTGTTGCCGACCTCGCCGTCGACCTTCAGCACGCCGTCGAAGTTGCGGAACATGTGCTCGGCCACCGGGCGGGTGAAGGCGTACTGGGTGTCGGTGTCGATGTTCATCTTCACCACGCCGTAGTCCAGCGCCTCGCGGATCTCGGAGAGCAGCGAGCCGGAGCCGCCGTGGAACACCAGGCTGAGCGGCTTCTCCTTGCCGTACTTGGCGCCCACCGCCTCCTGGATCTGGTTGAGGATCTCCGGGCGGAGCTTGACGTTGCCCGGCTTGTAGACGCCGTGCACGTTGCCGAAGGTCAGCGCCGCCATGTAGCGGCCCTTCTCGCCCAGGCCCAGCGCCTCCACCATGGCCAGGCCGTCCTCGACGGTGGTGTAGAGCTTGTCGTTGATGGCGTTCTCGACGCCGTCCTCCTCGCCACCGACCACGCCGACCTCGATCTCGAGGACGATCTTGCCCTTGGCGGCCTCGTCGAGGAGCTGCGAGGCGATCTCCAGGTTCTCCGCCACCGGCACGGCCGAACCGTCCCACATGTGCGACTGGAACAGCGGCTGCTCGCCGCGCTTCACCCGCTCCTGCGAGATCCCCATCAGCGGCCGGACGAAGCCGTCCAGCTTGTCCTTCGGGCAGTGGTCGGTGTGCAGGGCGATGTTGACCGGGTACTTCTTGGCCACCTCGTGCGCGTACGCGGCGAACGCCACGGCGCCGGTGACCATGTCCTTCACCGAGGGGCCGGAGAGGTACTCGGCGCCACCGGTCGAGACCTGGATGATGCCGTCGCTCTCCGCGTCGGCGAAGCCCTTCAGCGCCGCGTTCAGGGTCTGCGACGACGTCACGTTGATCGCGGGGTACGCGTACCGGCCGGCCTTGGCCCGGTCCAGCATCTCCGCGTAAGCCTCGGGGGAAGCGATGGGCATGTCGAACGCTCCTTACTTACCGCTCTCGGCCGAGCTGGCCGCTGTCTTCCATCGGGTGCGCCGGACCGCGCTGTCCACCGCCGGCAGTATCCCGTAGAAGGTGTCGGCGGGCACAACCGCCTCCCCTCACCGGTCCTCCAGACTGTCCGGTACGGCAACGCTGATCAGCCAGCTCACCACCGCCATCACGATGGCCCCCCAGAAGGCGGCCCAGAAATCGTCCACCCGGAACGGCAGGTCAAACCCGCGCGCGATCCAGTCCGTCAGCAGGAACAGCAGCGCGTTCACCACCAGCGCGATCAGGCCGAGGGTGAGCAGGTAGAACACGCAGCCGACCACCTTGATGACCGGCTTGAGCACGGCATTGACCACGCCGAAGATCAGCGCCACCACGACCAGCGTGGACGCCGTCTCGGTGCCGTTGCGGCCGGTCACGTCGACCCCGGGCACGATCAGCGTGGTGACCCACAGCGCAACCGCGGTGATCGCCAGCCGGATCAGGAAGCCCACGCCCCCATCCTGGCACCGCCGGCCGGCCCCGGTGGGTCGATCCACCGAGTCCGCTTCCGCGCCCAGCGGGCGTCCACCCCGCGCAGCCCGTACGGTGTGGGTGGTATTCCGCCGGAACCAGGGAGGGACGATGGGTCAGCCCCACGAGGACTTCACCCCGAGCGACCGCCTCAGCCCGGAGGAGCGCGACCTGGAGGCCGACCCGGCCGACGCGGTCGAACAGGCCGCGGTGGCCGGCCCCACCGAGGGTGACGCCGAGCCGCACCGCGGCCTGGAGGTCGACGACTGGGACGCCATGGAGCAGGCCCGGGTGGTCACCGCCGACGAGGACGACTACCGCTGAGCCCCCAGGGTGGTCAGCCGGTCCGGGTTGGCCGCCACCCACCCGGCGAGCCGGTCCTGCTGCAGCGCGGTCAACAGGTCCGCTGCGGCGCGCTTGTTGAGCAGGAGGCTGCCCAGCTGCTTCGGCGAATCGACGGTCGGCAGCGACGCACCGGCTTCCGCGCCTGACCAGCACGCGTAACGCCTCGTCACCGCTTCGGCGACGGGGTGTCACCGGGGTGCGGCCGTTGCGCTGATCATGCTCAGCCGTTCGGCTCGTTTGCCCGGTCCGGGGGCCGTTCGGGGTGACGGGATGTTTTAAGGAGTCCTTAAGATCCGCAGGCTCCACCTGGACACCCCCACGGGAGGACCCTTCAATGCTCACGCACTCCACCCGGCGCTGGCTCGCCGGGTTGGGCGTCGCAGGCGCGTTCGTCGCCGCCTCGGCCACCCCCGCGTCCGCCGCCGACGCCCCGTTCAAGGTCGTGGCGCAGGACATGCTGGTCGCCTCGGATCACACCGGCTTCGCGTACGTCTACGCCGAATCGACCGATTCGGAGAAACCGCATCAGTTCGGCCGCACCACCCTGGAGATCGACTTCTCCGGCATCTCCGACTTCGCCGTCCTGGAGCAGCCCGGCGAGGGCTGGGGCTGGGCGTGCGAGACGAGCGGCCAGGCCCTGCACTGCGAGAGCGAGTTCGGTGAGGACGACGGCCCCTGGCTCGGCATCCAGGTGACTGGAAAGCACCAGGCCACGCCGGGTCAGAAGGGTGAGCTGACGTACGCGGTCACCTCCGGTGGCCGGACGGTCAAGACGTCCTCCACCGTGATCGTCGCCGAGGGCGTCGACCTTCAGACCGAGCCCGAGGCAAGCGTCAGCGGCGCGCCCGGCAGCCGGGTCGGCATGCCGGCGGTCGTCCACAACGGAGGGGAGACCACGAGCCGCGGCGCTGCCCTGGTGGTGCACGGCGACTACCTCTCCCAGTACGTCGGCGACTTCTCGAACTGCCGTCCGACCGACATGATGGGCGCGCTCTGCACGTTCGACGAGGAGCTCGCGCCGGGCAAGACCTACCGGCTCTCCGAGGAACTGCCCTTCCAGCTCCATGAGGATGCCCGTACGGGTGCCGTCTTCCACGGGGCGAGCGTCTGGTGGACCAAGGACGACTGGGAGCTGATCAGCCGGGACTGGCAGCAGGACGGCGAGCCGGGCAAGGGGCCGAAGCTGCACCTCGTCGAGCAGACCGGCGCCAAGTCGCTGTCCCCGCAGACCGACCTCGACCAGCAGAACAATTTCACCGAGGTCTCGGTACGGGTGACCGGTGACAACCCGGCCGACCTCAGCGCCAAGGGCGCCACTGGCAGCGGCAAGGTGGGTGATGTCGTCCGGGTGAGCCCCAGCTTCACCAACCTGGGTCCGGCCGTGCTCGAGTACCAGGACGGTCCGTTGTTCCGGGTTTCCGTGCCGCAGGGCACGACGGCCGTCGAGGTGTCCGGCGACTGCCAGCCGTACATCTCGGACGACAAGTGGGATCCGTGGAACGGGAACTGGGGTGAGTCTGGTGCCCGCGAATACGGGTGCGTGGCCTCCGAGACCCCGAAGGGCAGGAAGTACCCCTACGAGTTCGCGCTCCGGATCGACAAGGTGATCCCGGGCGTCACCGGCCCGGTCGCTGTCCGGCTGGCCGGCGACCCGAACAGGAAGAACGACCACGCCACCATCGTCGTGAACCCGACCGGCGTCGGGGGCGACACCGGCAGTGGCGGCAACGGCGGCGGCACGCTGCCGATCACCGGTGAGTCCACCGCGCTGGTCGCCGGCATCGGCGGCCTGCTGCTCGCCGCCGGCGTCGGCGGCTACGTGGTGGCCCGCCGCCGCAGGACCCGCTTCGTCGCCTGATCCCACCCGCACCACCGGCGCCCCGTCGACCACCACGGTCGGCGGGGCGCCGTCGTTTTCCAGGACGACGAAAACCGGACGACGCAAGATCGATGTCCCTGAGACCATGGGCGCGTGCTGCTCACCCTGACCACCACGCACCGGCCGGCGACCGACCTCGGGTACCTGCTGGTCAAGCACCCTGACCGGGTGCAGTCGTTCGAGCTGCCGGCGGGCACCGCGCACGTCTTCTACCCGGAGGCGGGCGAGGAGCGGTGCACCGCCGCCCTGCTGGTCGACATCGACCCGCAACGGCTCGGCACGGGCCGAGGCCGGGGGCGCCGGCAGGCCACCACGCCCGAGAGCTTCACCCTCGGGCAGTACGTCAACGACCGGGCGTACGCCGCGTCCAGCCTGCTCGCCTCGGCACTGTCCACCGTGTTCCGGTCGGCGCTGCGCGGCGAGTCCCGGGACCGTCCGGATCTCGCCGGCACCGCGATCCCGCTGGAGGTACGGGTGCCGGTGCTGCGCTGCCGCGGCGGCGCCGACGTGGCGGAGCGACTCTTCGCCCCGCTGGGCTGGGCGGTCACCGCCACCCCGATCCCCCTCGACGAGCAGCACCCCGACTGGGGTGACAGCCGGTACGTCGACCTCGCCCTGACCGGCACCCTCCGGGTCGCGGACGCCCTCAACCACCTCTACGTCCTGCTGCCCGTCCTCGACGACGCCAAGCACTACTGGGTGGCGCCGGACGAGATCGACAAGCTGCTCCGGGCCGGCGCGGGCTGGCTGGCCGACCACCCGGAGCGGGCCCTGATCACCCGTCGCTACCTGGCCCACCGCCGGGCGCTGGCCGGGCAGGCCCTGGCCCGGCTGACCGAGCTGCGCCTCGCCGACGAGCCGCTGCCCGACGACAGCATCGACGAGCCGGCACCGACCGGCACCGTGCCGGCCGCCGGGACGGCCGGAGCCACGGCCGGCACCACCGGGCACGAGGTGGGACCGTCCGCCGACGCCGGAAGCGGTGCGGCCGCCGCGCCGATGCGGGCGTCGCTCGCGGTACGGCGGCGCGAGGCGGTGCTCGCCGCCCTGGCGGCCAGCGGCGCGACGCGGGTGCTCGACCTGGGCTGCGGCGGTGGCGCGCTGCTCACCGCCCTGGTCGCCGACCGGCGCTACACCGAGGTGGTCGGCACGGACGTCTCCACCCACGCGCTGACGCTGGCCGCCCGCCGGCTGCGCCTGGACCGGCTGCCGGAGCGGCAGCGCGACCGGGTCCGGCTCTGGCAGTCCGCCCTCACCTACCGCGATGACCGGCTGCGCGGCTACGACGCGGCGGTGCTGATGGAGGTCATCGAGCATCTCGATCCGCCCCGGCTGCCGGCGCTGGAGGACGCGGTGCTGGGCCACGCACGGCCGGGCACCGTCGTGGTGACCACGCCCAACGCCGAGTACAACGTCCGCTACGAGGGACTGCCGGCGGGGCGGTTCCGGCACGCCGACCACCGCTTCGAGTGGACCCGCGCCGAGTTCGCGGCCTGGGTGGCACGGGTGGCGGAGATGTACGGCTACACCGCGACCATCGGCGGCGTCGGCGAGGACGACCCCGAGGTGGGCGCGCCCACCCAGCTGGCCGTGCTCACCGCAGCGGAGAAGGCGCCGGTGACCACGACCGGAAACACCATGACCGACCGGAAGGAGGAGCCCCGATGACCACCCTCGACATCCCCGAACTGGCCCTGGTGGCGCTGGTCGGCGTCTCCGGGTCGGGCAAGTCCACCTTCGCCCGCCGGCACTTCCTGCCCAGTCAGGTGCTCTCCTCGGACATGTTCCGGGCGATGGTCGCCGACGACGAGAACGACCAGTCGGCCTCCGCCGACGCGTTCGAGGCGCTGCACCACATCGCCGCCACCCGGCTGCGCCGGGGGCGGTTGACCGTGGTCGACGCGACCAACCTCCAGCCGCACGCCCGCGCCGGGCTGGTCCGGGTGGCCCGCGAGCACGACGTGCTGCCGGTGGCGATCGTGCTGGACGTGCCGGAGGCGCTGGCCTGGGAGCGTACGCAGGGCCGGCCCGACCGGACCTTCGGCCGGCAGGTGCTCACCCGGATGCAGCGTGACCTGCGGCGCACCTACGGGCTGCTGGCCCGGGAGGGCTTCCGCAAGGTGCACGTGCTGCGCGGGGTCGACGAGATCGACAGCGCGCAGATCCGCTACGAGAAGCTCTTCAACGACCGGCGGGAGCTGACCGGGCCGTTCGACATCGTCGGTGACGTGCACGGCTGCCGGGAGGAGCTGGAGACGCTGCTGCTCCGGCTCGGCTGGGTGCTGCACCGCGACGACGCGGGCCGCCCGGTGGACGCGGTGCACCCGGCTGGTCGTACCGCGGTCTTCGTGGGTGACCTGGTGGACCGCGGCCCGGACTCCCCCGGCGTGCTGCGCCTGGTGATGGGCATGGTGGCGGCCGGGCACGCGATCTGCGTGCCGGGCAACCACGAGCAGAAGCTGCTGCGCAAGCTGCGCGGCCGGGACGTGCGGCTCACCCACGGCCTGGCGGAGACGATGGCCCAGCTGGAGGCGGAGTCCCCGGACTTCGTCGCGCAGGTGGCCGGCTTCGTCGACGGTCTGGTCAGCCACTTCGTGCTGGACGGCGGCCGGCTGGTGGTCGCGCACGCCGGCCTGAAGGAGGCCTACCAGGGCCGCGCGTCCGGCCGGGTCCGCGCGTTCGCGCTCTTCGGGGAGACCACCGGGGAGACCGACGAGTACGGCCTGCCGGTCCGCTACCCGTGGGCGCGCGACTACCGGGGCTCGGCCATGGTCGTGTACGGCCACACGCCCACCCCCGAGCCCGAGTGGGTCAACAACACCATCTGCATCGACACCGGCTGCGTCTTCGGCGGCCGGCTCACCGCGCTGCGTTACCCGGAGAAGGAGCTGGTGGCCGTCGAGGCGGTCAAGGAGTGGTACGCCCCGGTGCGCCCACTGGTCAGCGCGCCGGCCCGCGCGGACACGGTGCTGGACCTGGCGGACGTCACCGGTCGCCGGCACATTCAGCACGCGTACGGGACGCTGACCGTGCCGGCGGAGAACGCCGCCGCCGCGCTGGAGGTGATGAGCCGGTTCGCGGTCGACCCGGGGCGGCTGGTCTGGCTGCCGCCGACCATGGCGCCCTGCTCGACCTCCACCGTGGAGGGTTTCCTGGAGCACCCGGCGCAGGCGTTCGAGGACTACCGGGCCGCGGGCGTGGACCGGGTGGTCTGCGAGGAGAAGCACATGGGCTCGCGGGCGGTGGTGCTGGTGGAGCGGGAGCCCACCGGCGGGCCGTTCGGCGGCGGGGTGGTGCACACCCGCACCGGCCGGCCGTTCTTCGGTGCGCCGCTCGACGAGGAGCTGCTGGCCCGGGTGCGCGCGGCGGTGACCGCCGCCGGCCTCTGGTCCGAGCTGGGCACCGACGCGCTGCTGCTCGACTGTGAGCTGCTGCCCTGGTCCGCGAAGGCGGGCGGCCTGATCCGCGAGCAGTACGCCGGCGTCGGCGCGGCCGGCCGGGCGGCGCTGCCGGCGGTGCTCGCCACGCTGGACGCCGCCGCCTCCCGGGGGCTGCCGGTGGACGAGCTGCGGGAGCGGATGACCGGCCGCCGCGCGGAGATCGACGGCTACACGGCCGCCTACCGGACGTACGTGGCGCCGACCGACGGGCTGCGCGGGGTGACCCTGGCGCCGTTCGCGGTGCTGGCGGGGGCGGGCGTGAGTTTCGCCGACCGGGACCACGGCTGGCACCTCGACCTGGCCGACCGGCTCTGCACGGCCGACCCGGAGTTCTTCACCCGCACCCGACGGCAGGTGGTCGACCTGGCGGACGCCGCTGCGGTGTCGGCGGCCACCGACTGGTGGCTGGCGCTCACCTCGGCTGGCGGCGAGGGCATGGTGGTCAAGCCGTACGCGGGCCCGGCCGCCCGGTCGGCGCGGGGCTCGCTGCTCCAGCCGGGAATCAAGTGCCGGGGCCGGGAGTACCTGCGGATCATCTACGGCCCGGGTTACACCGCTGGAGACCAGCTCGCCGCGCTGCGTGGTCGTTCGCTGGGCCGCAAGCGGGGCCTGGCGCTGCGCGAGCACGCCCTCGGCCTGGCCGCCCTCGACGCGTTCGCGGAGCACGCCCCCCTCTGGCGCCGCCACGAACTCGTCTTCGCCATCCTCGCCTGCGAGTCCGAACCAGTAGACCCCCGCCTCTGACCCCACATCCG
>NZ_JBPQTL010000124.1:0-14583 GCF_051386295.1 Micromonospora sp. URMC 105
GGCCTCCAGCGTGAGCCGGGTGCCGCCGATCAGGTCCAGGCCGAGCCGCGGCTCCAGCCGGTCCTTCCACCCGCCGCCTCGCCGAGCGCCACCCCGGCGGCCCCGGTGCCGCAGAGCATCCAGGAGCAGCGCCAGGCCGTCGAGAAGAAGGTGGGTCCGGCCGCCTGGGCCGCCGCGAGCGCCCTGCAGGCTCCGGCCGACCTCACCGCCGACCCGTCCCTGGCGGAGAAGCTCAAGCCGTTCGGCGCGCTCTCCCCGCAGGAGATCGCGGTGCTGACGCCGCAGATGCAGTTCAACGTCCCGACGATCACCTGCGCCCAGCTGGACAAGCGGCCGGCCGCGTCGATCAAGGACGAGAAGCAGCAGGCGGTCGCCTGTGAGGACGGCGCCGCCAAGTACCTGCTCGACGTGGCGAAGGTGGTCGGCACCGACGTCGACGACGCCAACGCGGTGCTGGACGAGACCAGCTCCTGGGTGGTCAGCCTGAACTTCACCGGCGACGGCCAGGAGAACTGGACCAACCTGACCCGCGAGGCGTTCAACAACACCGGCGGCGCCTGCGACCAGACCGCGCTCGGCCAGGACGGCAAGTGCCGGGTGGCGGTCGTGCTGGACAACGAGATCGTCTCCTCGCCCGAGATCCAGGGCGTGCTGACCGGTGACTCGCAGATCACCGGCAACTTCAACAGCACCGACGCCAACAAGCTGGCCAGCCAGCTGCGCTACGGCGCGCTGCCGGTGACCTTCGAGCCGCAGGAGCAGCAGAACGTCACCGCGACCCTGGGCGACAGCCACCTGCGGGCCGGCCTGCTGGCCGCCGGCATCGGCATGCTGCTGGTCATCGTCTACTCGTTCTTCTACTACCGGCTGCTCGGCTCGGTGATCTTCCTGAGCCTGGTGCTGTCGGCGGCGCTGGTCTTCGGCGCGCTGGTGGTGCTCGGCCGGCAGATCGGCTTCACCCTCACCCTCGCCGGCATCGCCGGCATGATCGTCTCGCTCGGTGTGGCGGCGGACTCCTTCGTCATCTACTTCGAGCGGCTCAAGGACGAGATCCGGGAGGGGCGCAGCCCGCGCAGCGCGGTGCCGCGTGCCTGGATCCGGGCCCGCCGGACGATCATCTCGGCGAACGCGATCACCCTGATGTCCGCCGTGGTGCTCTACGTCGTCTCGGTCGGCACGGTGAAGGGCTTCGCCTTCGCCCTCGGCCTGGCGACCGTGCTGGACCTGGTCGTGGTCTTCCTCTTCCGGCACCCGATCATGACGATGTTCGCTCGTACCCGGGCGTTCCTGTCCCCGCGGGTCAGCGGTCTCGGCCGGGCCCTGCCGGCCCGGTCGGCCGAGCAGGACTCGCCCCGCACCCCGCGCGTGAAGGAGGCCTGAGATGGCTAAGAGTGGTCTCGCGAGCCGGCTCTACCGCGGTGAGGCCGGGCTCGACATCGTCGGCCGGCGCAAGCTGTGGTTCGCCGTGGCCGGTGCGCTGGTGCTGATCGCGGTGCTCAGCTTCGCGGTGCGCGGGTTCAGCCTCGGCATCGAGTTCGCCGGCGGCAACTCGTTCCAGGTGCCGGCCAGCGTGGGCACCCTGGACGAGGCCGAGAAGACGGTCGACGCGGTGCTCGCGGCCAAGGGCGGCGACGCCGAGGTGGTGACCGCGCAGAAGGTCGGCAGCACCAGCGGCGAGTACTACGAGCTGCGTACCTCGCAGCTCAGCTCGACGCAGGCCACCGAGGTCAAGGCCGAGATGGCCCGGGAGTTCGGGATCAACGCCGACCAGATCAGCGGCAACCAGGTCAGCGAGGCGTGGGGCCAGCAGGTCACCTCGCGCGCCCTGCTCGGTCTGATCATCTTCGTCCTGGTGGTGGCGGTCTACCTGATCCTGCGCTTCGAGTGGCGGATGGCGGTCGCCGCGATCGTCTCGCTGTTCATGAACCTGATCCTCACCGCCGGCATCTACTCGCTGGTCGGCTTCGAGGTCACCCCGTCGACGATCATCGGCTTCCTGACGATCCTGGGCTTCGCGCTCTACGACGTGGTGGTGGTCTTCGACAAGGTCCAGGAGAACACCCGCGGCATCACGGCGAACAACAACCAGACGTACGGCGAGGCGTCCAACCTGGCGCTCAACCAGAGCCTGATGCGGTCGCTGAACACCTCGGTGGTCGCCCTGCTCCCGGTCGGCGGCCTGCTCTTCATCGGGGCCGGCCTGCTCGGCGCGGGCACCCTGAAGGACCTCGGCCTGGTGCTCTTCGTTGGTATGGCGGTGGCCTTCCTGACCTCGATCCTGCTGGCCACCCCGCTGCTGGTGCTGCTGAAGAACTACGACCCGCGGATCCAGGCGCACAACAAGCGGGTGCTGGCCCGGCGGGGTGCGATGGCCCGGGGCGAGCTGGCCCCGAAGGGCGCGCCCCGGGCGGCCGAGACCGGCGACGAGCCGATCGACGCCGACGCGGCGGCCCTGGCCGGCTCCGCGCCGAAGGTGGGCGCCCGTCCCGCCGGCAAGCGCTCGACCGGCGTCCGGGGCGGCCGTCCCAGCGGCGGCGGCAACCGGCCGGGTGGCGCCAAGCGGCGCTGACCGGTCGCGGGACACCCGGTAGGAAACGTCCCGGCGGCGTCCTTCATGCTGTGCGAGCGGCATGAAGGACGCCGTCGTCGTTGAAAGGGAGCACCGTGACGCAGACCCACAGCACCGGGGCCCGGGGAGACAGCGGCCCGCAGGTCGCCCGGCTGGTGGCCAGCCGGGTGCTGGACGTGCCCGATTTCCCGAAGCCGGGCGTCATCTTCAAGGACCTGATGCCGCTCTTCGCCGACGGCGAGGTGTTCCGCGAGGTGATCGACGGGATCGTCGAGTACCACGGGCGTGACTCGTTCGACGCCGTGGTCGGCATCGAGGCCCGCGGCTTCGTGATCGCCGCCGCCATCGCGTACGCCACCGGGGTCGGCGTGGTGCCGGTGCGCAAGGCCGGCAAGCTGCCCCGCGCTGCCTACTCCGCGTCGTACGCGCTGGAGTACGGCGAGGCGACCCTGGAGGTGCACCAGGACGCCTTCACCGCCGGGCACCGGGTGCTGGTGGTCGACGACGTGCTGGCCACCGGCGGCACCGCCGAGGCCACCCTCGACCTGGTCGAGCGGGCCGGTGGCACGGTGAGCGGCTTCACCGTCCTGCTGGAGCTGGGCTTCCTGGAGGGCCGCAAGAAGCTCGCCGGGCGTCCGGTCCATGCCTTGCTGACCGTTTGATGCCGACCCCGCCGGGCGGACCCGGTGCGGACCGTCCGGCCGAGCGGCACGGCACCCACCGTGCGGGTAGCATTGCCCTTTGCTGACCGGGCGGGTCCCCGTCCGGCGGCGAAGGACCAGACCGGCCGGAGCCACGGTCGGTGTTTTCCGGCGAGCGGTGAGGAGGCCGGTGTCCCACGATGTCGTCCCTCCGGTGGAGGGCACGGTGCACCCGACAGGCGACGCTGACGGCTCGGTGACCGACCGGAAGAGCAACCCGCCGGCCCGGACGGTGGGCGCCGTCGACGGCGCTCTCGTCGAGGCTGCCGACGCCGGCGCGACCGTGGCGTCGCTGCCGGCCGACGGCGACCCCGCGCCGAGCGCGGGTTTCGCCCTCTCCAACGCGCCGACCGGCCGCCGGGTGCGGGCCCGGCTCGCCCGGTTCAACGCGCCCTGGCAGAGTTCGCAGGTCAGCGAGGTCCTGGAACCGCTGATCGCCACCCACCGGGAGAACCATCCCAAGGCCGACGCGCGGCTGCTGCAGCGCGCCTTCGACACCGCCGCCCGCTGGCACTCGGGTCAGTACCGCAAGTCCGGCGACCCGTACATCACCCACCCGCTGGCCGTGGCCACCATCCTGGCCAACCTGGGCATGGACACCACCACCCTGGTCGCGGCGCTGCTGCACGACACGATCGAGGACACCGAGTACACCCTCGACCAGATGCGCGCGGACTTCGGCCCGGAGGTCACCCTCCTGGTCGACGGCGTGACCAAGCTCGACAAGGTCAAGCTCGGCGATGCGGCCAAGGCGGAGACCATCCGCAAGATGGTCGTCGCGATGGCGAAGGACCCCCGGGTCCTGGTGATCAAGCTGGCCGACCGGCTGCACAACATGCGTACCCTGACCTTCCTGCCCCGCCCCAAGCAGGAGCAGAAGGCCAAGGAGACGCTGGAGATCCTCGCCCCGCTGGCGCACCGCCTCGGTATGAACACGATCAAGTGGGAGCTGGAGGATCTCGCCTTCGGCACCCTCTTCCCGAAGCGGTACGAGGAGATCAACCGGCTGATCGGGGAGCACCAGCCGCAGCGCGAGGCGCTGCTGCGGCAGGTGACGCAGAAGGTGCAGACCGACCTGAAGGCCGCCAAGATCAAGGCGGAGACCACGGGCCGGCCGAAGCACCTCTACTCGATCTACCAGAAGATGATCGTGCGGGGCCGCGACTTCAACGACATCTACGACCTGGTGGGTGTGCGGATCCTGGTCGACACGGTGCGGGACTGCTACGCGGCGCTGGGGGTCATCCACGCCAACTGGCAGCCGGTGCCGGGCCGGTTCAAGGACTACATCGCCATGCCCAAGTTCAACATGTACCAGTCGTTGCACACGACGGTCATCGGGCCCACCGGCAAGCCGGTGGAGATGCAGATCCGCACCTACGCGATGCACCGCACCGCGGAGTTCGGCATCGCCGCGCACTGGAAGTACAAGGAGCACAAGGGCACCCAGATCGTCGGCCCGCCGGCGCACATCGACGAGATGACCTGGCTGCGCCAGCTGCTGGACTGGCAGCGGGAGGCGGCGGACCCGAGCGAGTTCCTCGACGCGCTGCGCTTCGACCTGTCCAGCCAGGAGGTGTACGTCTTCACCCCGAAGGGTGACGTCATCCCGCTGCCGACCGGCTCGACGCCGGTGGACTTCGCGTACGCGGTGCACACCGAGGTCGGGCACAAGTGCATCGGGGCGCGGGTCAACGGCAAGCTGGTGCCGCTGGAGTCGACGCTCTCCAACGGCGACGTGATCGAGATCTTCACGTCGAAGTCCGACACGGCCGGCCCGACGCAGGACTGGCTGGGCTTCGTCAAGAGCCCGCGCGCCCGCACCAAGATCCGCCAGTACTTCAACAAGGAGCGGCGCGAGGAGGCGATCGAGGCCGGCAAGGACGCGATCGTCAAGGCGATGCGCAAGCAGGGCATGCCGCTGCAGCGGATGCTCACCTCGGACGCGCTGATGGCGATCGCCCGGGACCTGCACCTGGCCGACGTGGCCTCGCTCTACGCGGCGGTCGGCGACAGCCAGGTCTCGGCCCAGTCGGTGGTCCAGAAGCTGATGGCCACCTACGGGGGCGAGGAGGGCGCGGCGGAGGACATCGCCGAGACCGCCGTCGCCACCCGGCCGCCGCGCAGCCGGCAGAGCAGCAGCGACCCGGGCGTCGTCGTCCGGGGCGTCAGCGACGTCTGGATCAAGCTGGCCCGCTGCTGCACCCCGGTGCCGCCGGACGCGGTCTTCGGTTTCGTCACCCGCTCCGGCGGGGTGAGCGTGCACCGCGACGACTGCGCCAACGCCGAGGACCTGCGGGCCCAGAGCGAGCGGGTGGTCGAGGTCAGCTGGAAGCTCACCTCCGCCTCGACGTTCCTGGTCGCGATACAGGTCGAGGCGCTGGACCGGCACAAGCTGCTCGCGGACGTCACCCGGGTGCTCTCCGACGAGCGGGTCAACATCCTCTCCGCCACCGTCACCACCACCCGGGACCGGGTGGCGGTGAGCCGGTTCAGCTTCGAGATGGCCGACCCGAAGCACCTGGGCCACCTGCTGGCCGCGGTCCGCAAGGTCGACGGCGTCTTCGACGCGTACCGGGTCACCTCGGGGGCCTGAGGCAGCAACGACGAAGCGCCCCCCGGCAGCAGCCGGCGGGCGCTTCGTCGTACGGGTGGGGCTCAGCCCTGGATGTCGCTCATCGCCAGCTTGGTGATGACGACCTCCTTCTTCGGGTGGCCGCCCCCGGCCTGCTGGGCGAAGGCCTTGTCGTCGCCGGCCGCCGCGACCTGCTTGACCAGGTCCATGCCGCCGGTGACGGTGCCCAGCACCGTGTAGTTCGGGTCGAGCTGCGAGTCGCCGTAGACGATGAAGAACTGGCTGCCGGTGCTGCCCGGCTGGCCCGAGTTGGCCATCGCGATGACGCCGTCCGGGTACGGCGGGCGCTTGTCGGTCGGCAGGTTCTCCTCGGCCAGGTTGTAGGCCGGGCCGCCGGTGCCGTCGGTCTCCCGCCAGCCCTTGCCGGTCGCGCTCGGGTCACCGCACTGCAGCACCTTGATGCCCTCGGTCACCAGGCGGTGGCACTTGCTGTTGTCGAAGAAGCCCTTGCCGGCCAGGTGGGTGAAGCTGCCCGCGGTGCAGGGCACCGCCGCGCGGTCGATCTTGGCAGTGATCGGGCCCAGGTTGGTCTCGATCGTCATCGTCTGGGTGCCGGTGTTCTTCTGCTGGGCGGGAGGCAGCCCGACGTCCTTGATCTGCGGGGTCCGGCCCTCCTTCGGCGCCTCGGTGTACGCGCACTGGGCGTAGCCCGGGGTACCGGCCGCGGTGTCCTGCTTCGGGTCGTCGTCCCCGCCGAGCGTCGTCGCCAGCCAGACGCTGCCGGCGACCACGAGCAGCAGGACCGCAGCGGCCCCGACGATCGCCTGCGTCTGCCGGCGCTTGCGGGCCTTGGCCGCGCGCTCGGCCATCTCCCGCTCGAGTCGGGCCCGCGCCGCCGCGCGCTGCCGCTCTCTCGTGGACGTCACGGTCACTCCTCCTGGACTTTCTGGCGCGGTCGCCGCCGCGTACGGGTGGTCTGTCCGGCTCAGCCGGCGCTGGGGCTGGCCGACGGGGCACCGGAAGCCGGGCTCGTCGGGGCCGTGCCGGCCGTGGCCGGCTCGCCGACGGTGAGCTTCTGGAGCAGCACGTCGGTCTTCGGCTTGACCTTGGCCCCGGTCCCATTGTCCACGGTCGGCAGGGCACCGATCTTCTCGATCACGTCGAGCCCGCCGGTGACCCGGCCCACGACCGGGTACGCCGGCTTCGCCGGGTTGAAGTCCTTGAAGAAGACGAGGAACTGGCTGCCGTTGTTGCCCGGCGGGTTACCGACCATGGCGATCGTGCCCTTCGGGTACGCCGGCGGCTGGCCCGGGGCCGGGCCGGCCGACGGGCTCGCCTCGGGCACGGTGGGGACGTTCTCGTCGTAGAAGGAGTACGTCGGGCCGCCGAGGCCGGTGCCGCTGGGGTCGCCGCAGCGCAGCGCACCCTCGGCGGTGATCTCGTGGCACGTGGTGTTGTCGTAGAACGAGCGGGTCGCCAGGTGGGCGATGCTCGCCGCGGCGCACGGGGCGCCGGCCAGGTCGAGCTCGGCGGTGACCGGGCCGCCCTGGTTGGTGTTGATCGTCATCGGCCGGGTGCCGTCGGTGGGCAGGCCGGTGGTGGCCGGCGTGCCGACGTCCTTGAGGTTGGTGTTCGCGCTCGCGTCCTGCGGCGTCCAGAGGCAGACGTCCTGGGCGGCCTCCTGCTTCGGCTCACGGTCGAACGCGCCCAGCGCCCAGGCCGACCCGACCACGATCAGGGCCAGCACGAGCGCGGCGCCCACGCCGGCCTGGATCTGCCGGCGCCGCCGGGTGGCGGCGGCCCGCCGGGCCAGCTGCCGGTCGAGCTTCTCCCGTGCCAGCTTGCGCTGCCGGTCCCTGCTGGAAGCCACTCGTGCTCCCCTTCCTCTGCCCTGGTCGTCACCGGCGCTCGGGCCGCTCGCGTCCGCGCGCCGCGCAGTGCGCCACGCCACACGCCCGCCAGAGTGTACGGGTAGCCGCTCGGAAAGTGGTGTACGAGGTCCGGGCTGGGTTTATCGGAGTGCATCACTGTGCCGTACGGGGTCGCCGGGACAGGTGGGTCACGGATATCGGTTCGCCGCTGCGACTAGGCTGCGGGTGAGGACGACGAACCGACGGAAGGGGAGCGGACGTGCTCGTGGCCGGCTTTCCCGCGGACGCCTTCGGCACCAACTGCTACGTGGTGGCGACCGCGCCGGGGGAGCAGTGCGTGGTGGTCGACCCCGGCATCGGGGTGCTTGACCGGCTCGACGCCGTGCTCGCCGAACACCGTCTGCACCCGGCCGCCGTGCTGCTCACCCACGGCCACCTCGACCACACCTTCTCGGTGGCGCCGGTCTGCGGTGCGCGCGGCATCCCGGCGTACGTCCACCCGGACGACCGGGAGCTGCTCGCCGACCCGGCCAAGGGGCTCTCGGCGGACCTCGCCCAGCTCTTCGGCGGCCGGCTGCCGTACACCGAGCCGGACGACGTGGCGGAGCTGACCGACGGCGCGACGCTGGCGCTGGCCGGGTTGGAGATCACCGTCGACCACGCCCCCGGCCATACCGGCGGGTCGGTGCTGTTCCGGCTGCCCGGCGCCGGCTCGCCCTGGGAGGCGGAGCAGATCTGCCTCTCCGGTGACGTGCTCTTCGCCGGCTCGATCGGCCGCACCGACCTGCCGGGCGGCAGCATGCCCCGGATGCTGACCAGCCTGCGGGAGAAGGTTCTCCCGCTGGCGGACGACACGGTCGTCCTGCCCGGCCACGGCCCCGCGACCACCATCGGCCGCGAGCGCGCGACCAACCCGTACCTCGCCCAGGTGGCGGGGGACGGCGCCGCGCGCCCGGCCGCGCCCGCCCGCGGCCTGTAGCCGCGCCCACGACCTCCCCGCGCTGCGCCGCGGAACGCAAGGAGTACGCCATGAGCAAGCCCACGCCCATCTCCGGCTTCCCGGAGTGGACGCCCGGCCAGCGGATGATCGAGCAGTTCGTGCTGGACCGGATCCGCGCCACCTTCGAGCTGTACGGCTTCGCGCCGCTGGAGACCCGCTCGGTCGAGCCGCTGGACCAGCTGCTGCGCAAGGGGGAGACCTCGAAGGAGGTCTACGTGCTGCGCCGGTTGCAGGCCGACACCGACGGTCCGGCCGGTGACGACGCGCTCGGTCTGCACTTCGACCTGACCGTGCCGTTCGCCCGGTACGTGCTGGAGAACGCCGGCAAGCTGCAGTTCCCGTTCCGCCGCTACCAGATCCAGAAGGTGTGGCGGGGCGAGCGGCCGCAGGAGGGGCGCTACCGCGAGTTCCTCCAGGCCGACATCGACATCGTCGACCGGGACACCCTGCCGGCGCACTACGAGGCGGAGATGCCCCTGGTGATCGGCGACGCGCTGCGGTCGCTGCCGATCCCGCCGGTACGCATCCAGGTCAACAACCGCAAGATCTGCGAGGGCTTCTACCGGGGGATCGGGCTGACCGACCCGGAGGCGGCGCTGCGCGCGGTCGACAAGCTCGACAAGATCGGTCCGGCCCGGGTGGCCGAGCTGCTGGCCGAGACGGCCGGCGCGAGCGAGGCGCAGGCCAAGGCGTGCCTGGCGCTGGCCGAGATCTCCGCGCCGGACCCCTCCTTCGCCGACGCGGTGCGCGCCCTCGGGGTGAGCGACCCGCTGCTCGACGAGGGGATCGAGGAGTTGGTCGCGGTGGTGGAGACCGCCGCCGCGCACTCGCCGGGGCTCTGCGTGGCCGACCTGCGCATCGCCCGTGGCCTGGACTACTACACCGGAACCGTCTATGAGACGCAGCTGGTGGGCTACGAGCGGTTCGGCTCGGTCTGCTCCGGTGGCCGCTACGACAACCTGGCCAGCTCCGGCACCGTCCGGTTCCCGGGGGTGGGCATCTCGATCGGGGTGACCCGGCTGCTCGGGCTGCTCTTCGGCGCCGACGCGCTGTCGGTCTCCCGTACCGTGCCGACCTGCGTGCTGGTCGCGGTGACCAGCGAGGACGCGCGTCCGGCCAGCAACCGGGTCGCCGAGGCGCTGCGGTCGCGTGGGGTGCCGACGGAGGTGTCGCCGAGCGCGGCGAAGTTCGGCAAGCAGATCCGGTACGCCGAGCGGCGCGGCATCCCGTACGTCTGGTTCCCGGGCGCCGAGGGCGAGGCGGACGAGGTGAAGGACATCCGCTCGGGGGAGCAGGTGAGCGCCGCGGCGGGAGAGTGGACCCCACCCCGGGAGGACCTCAAGCCGCTGGTCAGCTGAGGTACTACTCGCGCGTACGCTCGCGGGGCCCTACGGTGGCGTAAGTTACGCCATCGTAGGGAGACCCGCATGAGCACCGCCCCGCTGAGCCAGACCGCCCTGCTCGTCGAACTCGAAGCCGTGGTGGAGAAGAACCTCGACCGCCACCTCTCGATCGCCAAGGAGTGGTTCCCGCACGAGTACGTCCCGTGGAGCGAGGGACGCACCTTCGACGGGCCGCTCGGCGGCGACGCGTGGTCGGAGTCGGACTCCGCCATCCCCGAGGTGGCGCGGACCGCGCTGATCGTCAACCTGCTGACCGAGGACAACCTCCCCTCGTACCACCACGAGATCGCCACCCTCTTCGGCCGGGACGGCGCGTGGGGCACCTGGGTGCACCGGTGGACGGCCGAGGAGGGGCGGCACGGCACCGCCATCCGGGACTACCTGACGGTGACCCGGGCGGTGGACCCGGTGGCCCTGGAGCGGGCCCGGATGACCCACATGTCGGCCGGCTACGAGAACGTGCACGGCGACGAGGTGCTGCACTCGCTGGCGTACGTGTCGTTCCAGGAACTGGCGACCCGCATCTCGCACCGCAACACCGGCCGGGTCACCGGCGACCCGGCCTGCGAGGCGCTGCTGGCCCGGGTGGCCGCCGACGAGAACCTGCACATGGTCTTCTACCGCAACCTGCTCGGCGCGGCCTTCGAGCTGGCCCCGAGCCAGGCGATGCGGGCGGTCGCCGACGTGGTGGCCGACTTCCAGATGCCCGGCGTCGGCATCGAGGGCTTCGCCCGCAAGTCGGTGGCGATCGCTCTGGCCGGCATCTACGACCTGCGCCAGCACCGCGACGACGTGGTGCTGCCGGTGCTGCGCCAGTGGGACGTCTTCGACGTCACCGGCCTGGACGCCGACGGCGAGGCCGCCCGCGAGCAGATCGCGAGCCACCTCGACGACCTGGAGCGGGCAGCGTCCCGCTTCGAGGAGAAGCGCGCCGCCCGCGACGCCCGTCTCGCCGCCCGCGCCTAGCCCCACCCACCGCCGCCCCGCCCTTTTCTGCCCGCACTTTCAGAGAAAGCGTGCCTATCGCGCGCGGAATGGCCACGTTTTCTCTGAAAGAGCGCGCCCGGCCGGGGTGGGGGTGGGTCAGGTGGGGGTGTCGAGGGGAAGGAAAAGGCAGGTTGAGGTGGCGTGGGCGATGAGGCGGTGCTGGGCGTCGGTCAGGCGGGCCTCGGCCAGGGCGGTGCGCCGGCCGCGTTGCACGACGGTGCCCTCGCACCGCAGCATGCCGCTGGCCACGGTCACCGGGCGCAGGAACTTCACGTTCAGGTCCAGCGAGGTGTAGCCGATCCCGGCGGGCAGCGTGGTGTGCACGGCGCACCCGGCGGCGGTGTCCAGCAGCGTGGAGATCACTCCGCCGTGCACGGTGCCGAGCGGGTTGTAGTGGAACTCCTGCGGGACCAGCTCGACCGCCACCCGGCCCTCGTCGGCCTCCATCCGGGCCATGTCGATCAGGTGCATGATCGGCGGTGCGGCGAGCTCGCCGGCGATCATCGCGCGGAGCAGCTCCAGACCGCTGCGACGGCCCACGTGGGCGGCCCCGGCCACCGGGTCGGACCAGGAGAAGGTACGGCTGCGCGCCGGTTCCTGCGTCTGCGTCATGGACTCAGCCTGCAGCGCGTTGCTGAGTCTGTCAATCAGACCTAGCCTGGTCGGCATGAGACCCGCGGCACTGGACTGGTCGGTGGAGAACTGCACCATCGCCCGGGCGATGGCGATCCTCGGTGAACGCTGGACCCTGGTGGTGCTCCGCGAGGTCTTCAACGGCATCCGACGCTTCGACGACATGCGGATCCGCACCGGCATCCCCCGGCAGGTGCTGACCAACCGGCTGGCGACCCTGGTCGAGCAGGGTGTGCTGCGCCGCGAGCCGTACCGGGAGCCGGGCAGCCGGGTACGGCACGAGTACCGGCTGACGGAGAAGGGCCTCGACCTGTGGCCGGTGCTGGTGGCGGTGCTCGGCTGGGGAGACCGCTACCTGGCTGACCCGGGCGGGTCCCCGCTCGGCGTCGGGCACCGCGACTGCGGGGCGGAGGTATGGGCCGAGCTGCGCTGCGCCGAGGGGCACCAGGTGGCTGACCCGCGCGACGTGCTGCCCCGGCCGGGCCCGGGCGCCCGCCGTCGCGTCGACTGACCACCCCGCCGGCCGTCGGCCGTCCGCGCCCGCCCCCGCCCGCCTCGGCCGTGCGTCGGCCCGGTAGGCCTTCGGTGCAGGCCGGTGCCCTGGCGTGCGCCGGGGCGCGGACGACCCCGGGGGCCGGCCGCGCGCCGGGACCAGGCGCTACCAGCCGAAGCCGGCCGCGTACGAGACGTTGGCGAGCACCGCCTGGCCGCTGGTGTTGGGGTGGAAGTAGTCCCAGGTGGAGACCTGGCTCAGGACGAACGGATAGTTGAACACCGCGTTGTCGTCGAAGTCGCAGTTCGGGCCGTACGCGGCGCAGGCCTGGGCGAGCTGGGTGTTGAAGTCGACCACCCGTTGTCGGACCCGGGCCCGGCGGTCGACGTCGGCCTGGGCGGTGGAGGTCGGGTTGGCCAGCATCGACTGGCAGATGCCGAAGGTCGACCAGGCGCTCCGGGCGCTGCCGCTGTTCCTGCCGACGGACCAGAGCCGGTGGATGTCCGGGATGCTGACCAGCAGGACCTTGGCGGTGGGCAGGCCGGTCTTGAGCCGGGCGAGCGCGGCGTCGATGTTGGCCCGGTAGGTGGCCACCGGAGTCATCGTCGACTCCGAGCTGGTGCAGGCGTCGTTGGCGCCGATCAGCATCGTGACGTACCCGACGCCCTGGCTGACCGCGGTGCCGGCCTGGCCGGGCATGTCGGCGGACTTGGCGCCGCTGCGGGCGTCGTTGTGGTTGCGGCCCTGGATGCCTGAGTTGACCGCGCGGATGCGCAGGTAGTGGCTGTTCACCGTGGAGTTGTCGCCGGTGCTGAACGACCGGGAGGTGCAGTCGACGTACCAGCCGCAGGCGTTGAAGCCGCGGGTGATGGAGTCGCCGAGGCTGGCCATCGAGGTCGGTGGCGGGCCGGGGTCGGCGACGGCGGGGGTGGCGGCGAGCAGGGCGAGGGCGGTGGCGGCGGCGAGGGTGGCCAGCGCGCGTCGGGTGGGGGTCATGGTGGCCTCCGGATCACGGGTGCCGAGGTGCGAGGGTGGGCAGATCGTATAGACCACTCTCTGTGTCCACAATGTTGCGTCACGGTTACCTCGGGCGGCCGGGTGAATTCGGGCAAACTCATGTCTTGCTTACGATCTTAAATATGTGAATACTTCAGTCACGCGGCCGGTTTCCCCAGGTCGGCCGGGTTGTCCCCGGGTGCGTCGACATGACGCGACCCGTCACCCTCTTCCGGAGGTTGTTACATGCGACCCACGAGGTCATCGCTCCACCGCGTCGCCGCCGTCGCCATGGCCGGCACCCTGGTCACCGGCGCGCTGCTCGGCGCTCCCGCCCAGGCGGCCCCCGCCTCGCCCGCCTCCCCCGACGCCGCGGCCGGTCTGGCCGACCGCCTCGGCGACCGCGCCGCCGGCACGTACGCCGACGCCAGCGGCAAGATGGTCGTCGCCGTCACCGACGCCGCCGCCGCCCGTCAGGTCCGCGCGGCCGGTGCCACCCCCAAGCTCGTCACCCGGGGCGCCGCCACGCTGAACGCCGCCACCGCCGAACTGGAGCGGTCCGCGAAGATCCCGGGCACCGCCTGGTGGACCGACCCCGCCACCAACCAGGTCGTGGTCTCGGTCGACAGCACCGTCACCGGCGCCAAGCTGGACCGGGTCAAGGCCGCCGCCGCCCGCACCGGTGGCGCGGTCCGGATCGAGGCCGAGGCCGGCGTGCTGAGCACCCGCATCTCCGGCGGCCAGGCCATCTACGCCGGTGGCGGCGGGCGCTGCTCGCTCGGCTTCAACGTGCGCAACAGCGCCGGCACCCAGTTCTTCATCACCGCCGGTCACTGCACGAACATCTCGTCGAGCTGGTACAGCAACTCCGCGCAGACCAGCTACCTGGGCGCGCGCACCGGCACCAGCTTCCCCGGCAACGACTACGGGATCGTCCAGTACAACAGCAGCGTCAGCCGGCCGGGCAACGTCTCGCTCTACAACGGCAGCTTCCAGGACATCACCAGCGCCGGCAACGCGTTCGTCGGCCAGGCCGTGCGGCGCAGCGGCAGCACCACCGGCCTGCGCAGCGGCTCGGTGACCGCCCTCAACGCCACCGTGAACTACGCCGAGGGCTCGGTCTCCGGCCTGATCCGCACCAACGTCTGCGCCGAGCCGGGCGACAGCGGCGGCTCGCTCTTCGCCGGCACCGTCGCGCTGGGCCTCACCTCTGGCGGCAGCGGCAACTGCTCCTCCGGCGGCACCACGTTCTTCCAGCCGGTCCCCGAGGTGCTGAGCCGCTACGGCGTCAGCGTCTACTGACCGACCTCTCGTGAGCGGGCCGCCGGTTCACCGGCGGCCCCCCCCCCGGCGCG
>NZ_JBPQTL010000125.1:0-14503 GCF_051386295.1 Micromonospora sp. URMC 105
GGTGGGGGTGGTGGGCGGGCACGATGGGGGCGCTATGACGCTCACTGCCGCGCTGCCTCGAAGCGCCGACCCCGACACCCTCTACGACGCGTTCGCCGGCTGGGCGAAGGAGCGTGGCCTCGACCTCTACCCCCACCAGGAGGAGGCGGTCATCGAGATCGTCTCCGGCGCCAACGTGATCATGAACACGCCGACCGGCTCCGGCAAGAGCCTGGTGGCGATCGCGGCGCACTTCGCCGCCCTGGCCGACGACCGGACCACCTTCTACACCGCGCCGATCAAGGCGCTGGTGTCGGAGAAGTTCTTCGCCCTCTGCGAGGTCTTCGGCGCCGAGAACGTCGGCATGCTCACCGGCGACGCCAGCGTCAACGCCGACGCCCCGATCATCTGCTGCACCGCCGAGATCCTGGCGAACCTGGCGCTGCGCGAGGGGACCCGGGCGGACGTCGGCCAGGTGGTCATGGACGAGTTCCACTTCTACGCCGAGCCCGACCGGGGCTGGGCGTGGCAGGTGCCCCTGATCGAGCTGCCGCAGGCGCAGTTCATCCTGATGTCGGCCACCCTCGGCGACACCACCCGGTTCGTCGACGACCTCACCCGGCGCACCGGGCGGTCCACCGCCGTCGTCCGCTCGGCCGAACGGCCGGTCCCGCTGCTCTTCTCGTACGCGATGACGCCGCTGCACGAGACGCTCGAGGAGCTGCTGGAGACCAAGCAGGCCCCGGTCTACGTCGTGCACTTCACCCAGGCGGCCGCGCTGGAACGCGCCCAGGCGCTGATGAGCGTCAACGTCTGCACCCGGGCCGAGAAGGACATGATCGCCCAGGCCATCGGCAACTTCCGGTTCACCTCCGGCTTCGGCAAGACGCTGTCCCGGCTGGTCCGGCACGGCATCGGCGTGCACCACGCCGGCATGCTGCCCAAGTACCGGCGCCTGGTGGAGACCCTGGCCCAGGCCGGCCTGCTCAAGGTCATCTGCGGTACCGACACCCTCGGCGTCGGCATCAACGTGCCCATCCGCACGGTGCTCTTCACCGGCCTGTCCAAGTACGACGGGGTGCGCACCCGGCTGCTCAAGGCCCGCGAGTTCCACCAGATCGCCGGGCGGGCCGGACGGGCCGGCTTCGACACCCTCGGCCGCGTCGTGGTGCAGGCCCCCGAGCACGTCATCGAGAACGAGAAGGCGCTGGCCAAGGCCGGCGACGACCCGAAGAAGCGGCGCAAGGTGGTCAAGAAGAAGCCGCCGGAGGGCTCGGTCGGCTGGGGCCAGCCCACCTTCGAGCGGCTGGTCGAGGCCGAGCCGGAGCCGCTGACCTCCAGCTTCCAGGTCAGCCACTCGATGCTGCTCAACGTCATCGGCCGCCCCGGTGACGCGTTCGCCTCGATGCGGCACCTGCTCACCGACAACCACGAGGACCGGGCCGCGCAGCGCCGGCACATCCGCCGCGCCATCGCCATCTACCGGGCGCTGCGCGCCGGCGGGGTGGTCGAACAGCTCGACGAGCCCGACGAGGCCGGCCGCCGCGTCCGCCTCACCGTCGACCTCCAGCTCGACTTCGCGCTCAACCAGCCGCTGTCGCCGCTGGCGCTGGCCGCGATCGAGCTGCTCGACGTCGAGTCACCGTCGTACGCGCTCGACGTGCTCTCGGTGATCGAGTCGATCCTCGACGACCCGCGCCAGGTCCTGTCCGCGCAGCAGTTCAAGGCCCGCGGCGAGGCGGTCGCCGCGATGAAGGCGGAGGGCATCGAGTACGAGGCCCGCCTGGAGCTGCTCGACGAGGTGACCTGGCCCAAGCCGCTGGCCGAGCTGCTGGACGCCGCGTACGAGATGTACCGGCAGGGCCACCCCTGGGTCGCCGACCACCAGCTCTCCCCCAAGTCCGTCGTCCGGGACATGTACGAGCGGGCGATGACCTTCACCGAGTACGTGCAGTTCTACGGGCTGTCCCGCTCGGAGGGGCTGGTGCTGCGCTACCTCGCCGACGCGTACAAGACGCTGCGGCAGACGGTGCCCGAGGACGCCAAGACCGAGGAGCTGGTCGACCTCATCGAGTGGCTGGGCGAGCTGGTGCGCCAGGTCGACTCCAGCCTGATCGACGAGTGGGAGCGGCTGCGCAACCCGTCCGACGTGGCGGAGGTGGCGTCGTCGCTGGAGGACAAGCCGCCGGCGGTCACCCGCAACGCCCGCGCCTTCCGGGTGCTGGTGCGCAACGCGCTGTTCCGCCGGGTCGAGCTGGCCGCGCTGCGCCGCTGGTACGACCTGGGCGAGCTGGACTCCGCGTCGGGCTGGAACGCCGACGCGTGGGCCGAGGCGCTGGAGCCGTACTTCGAGTCGTACGACTCGATCGGGGTGGGCCCCGACGCGCGCGGTCCGGCGCTGCTGATGATTGAGCAGGGCCGGGAGCGCTGGACGGTGCGGCAGATCCTCGACGACCCCGAGGGTGACCACGACTGGGGCATCAGCGCCGAGGTCGACCTTGCCGCCTCCGACGAGGCGGGCGCGGCGGTGGTCCGGATCACCGACGTCGGGCAGCTGTAGAAAAAGAGTTTCGCGGGGCCGTCCGGAGTGTCCGGGCGGCCCCTGTCCGGTCCGGGCATCGCGGTGCGGCGGAGTCGGGGACTTTCAGAGGGCGCGCTTCGCGCGAGCGACTGTCCGGCGGGCGTCGCGCCAGGCGACCAAGGCCGTCCGTATCCGGGGCGAGGAGATGGCTTCGCCTCGCCGTCTGGCGCTGACTTGGTCGATCAGCCAGGTTGGGGCGTGCGCCTGTGTGATGGCCTGCGTCTTGGTGAGGAGTTCGCCGTTGTCGAGTGCGTGGCGACCCCTGGCCATGGAAGTCAGACCGAGTTCAGCGAGGGCGGGGTCCAGCCATAGCCATGGACGTCGAGCGGCCCAGGCCCAGTAGCCGGTCAGCTCGGCGCGGGCCGCCGCTCGTATGTCGTCGGCCGAGACCTCGGGGAAGACGTCGCGCGGCGAGCGCCCGAAGACTTCGTATCCATGTCGCGCCAGTTCTGCTCTGGTGACTCTGGAGAGGATGCGTTGGACGAGTTGGCCGTGAGTCCAGGTCGGATGCTGCGTCTCGACCTGGGAAATGGTCGCGGTGTCGACGTATACGCAGCCGAGCTTGAATCCCGCGCCGCTCCCGCTGTCGAGTCGACGGTGGATGGCTGCAAGTGCTGCCTGCCGACCGGTGTCAACGAGCCCGTCGACGAGCGCAACGAGGTCAAGGTCGCTGATGCGGGGGACGTAGTCGCCGGTGGCCAATGACCCAGCCACCATCAAGTCGCTGACCCATCCGAGCCCTCTCAGTTCGTTGCCAAGGTCTCGAACGGCAGCGGGTGAGGTCGCCATGGTGGCGAGTGTAAGGAGCACCCGCAGCAGTTCAGATTGGGTGACGGGGTGCCGTCGAGGGTCTGCGCCCGGGTGTCGATGACCCCCGGACCGGACACGGGCGGCCCCTCTCGCGCCCTGGGCATTGTCACCCCCGTCGATTAGAATGTATGTACTAATCGAGATCCTGACCTGGGAGGACGCCCGTGACCGCGCCCGCCTCCACGCCGCTCACCCCCTACGCCACGCTGCTCGGCTTCACCCGGTACGTCGACCGCACCGGCCCGACCAAGGCCACCTTCGTCGGCGGCCTGCGCAAGCAGCGGGCCAGCCGCTCCGGCTTCAACCCGCACGGCCAGTTCGTCAAGGCCCTGAAGGCCGACATCGCCTTCCACACCGGCGGCACCCACCTCGCCGGCGTGGCCGATCTGGTCAAGCCCCGGTGGCGTCCGCTCTACCAGGCGCTCGTCCCCGGGGCGACGACCTGGCTGGAGTCCCTCGGCGACCCGGCCGGCATCGACCTGGCCCAGACCCGCGACGCGCTCGCCATGCTGGGCGACCTGCCCGTCAAGATCAATCCGCACTTCGGCGTCCGGTACGCCGACGGGCACGCCGAGGCGATCCGGCTGCACTTCGACGAGACCCCGCCGAGCGAGGAGGCGACGCTGGCCACCCTGCACCTGATGGCCCGGCACATGGACGCGGTGCTGCCGCACGCCGAGCCGGTCCTGGTCGACGTGCGGCGGGGCACCGCGCACCGGATGCCCGACACGATCAAGCCCGAGCAGGTCGAGCAGTGGCTGGCCGGCGAGGCGGCCGCCTTCCGGGCGATCTGGTCCACCGCCGCCTGACCTGCCGCCCCCGCCCGGTCCGGCCATCCGGGCGCCGCTGCTCCGGCGCGCCGCCACCTCGGGACCGGTGACGGCGCGCCGGGTCAGCCGGCGCGGTCGGCCCGGCGCAGCAGTCCGGCGGTGACCAGGCCGCCGACGAGGACGGCGACCGCGCCCACCGTCTGCCCGGTCTCCAGCGCGGTGCGGAACGCGTCGGAGACCACCTGCCGTTCGCTCTCCGACCGGGCGGCGGCCACGGCCGCGGGAAACGATCCCGCCCCGGCGAGGGCGGGCGGCAGCAGCGCGGCGAACCGCGTGTTGAGCACGGCGCCGAGCACGGCGATGCCCAGGCTGCCGCCGACCTCGGTCATGGTGCCGTCCACCCCCGCGCCCGCGCCGGCCTTCTGCGCCGGCACCGCGCTCATCACCGCCTCGACGATGGCGGGGTTGGCCAGCGCGCAGCCGGCGCCCATCAGCAGCAGCCCACCGAGCAGCACCGGATAGCCCTCCCCCGGAGCGTGGGTGACGACTGTCAGGCCGGCGGCCAGCAGCGCCATTCCCAGGGCGATCGCCGCCGGTGACCCGAGCCGGCGGATCAGCCGGGCGGCGACGCCGGCGACGTTGAGCACGACGATGGAGAGCGCGAAGGGCACCATCTTCAACCCCGCCTCCCACGCCGAATAGCCGCGCACGAACTGCAGGTGCTGGGTCAGCAGGAACAGCGCCCCGGTGGCCCCGAAGGTGATCAGGACGACCCCGGAGACCGCGCCGGCGAACCGGCGTTCGGCGAACAGGGCCATGTCCAGCATCGGGGCCGCGACCCGCCGCTCCCAGGCCACGAAGAGCACCAGCAGCAGCGCGCCGGCCCCGGCCGCGCCGAGCACCGCCGGGGCAGCCCACCCACGGTCCGGGCCGGAGATGATCGCCCAGACCACCCCGGTCAGCCCGGCCGTGGAGAGCAGCACGCCGAGCACGTCGAGGCGGCCCCCCACCGGGTCGCGCGACTCCGGCACCAGCGCCGCGGCGGCCAGCAGGCAGACCAGCACGATCGGCACGTTGACCAGGAAGATCGCGTTCCACGGCAGGTGGGCGAGGATGGCGCCGCCGATCGGCGGCCCGGCCGCGAAGCCCAGCGCGCTGGTGGCCGCCCAGAGCCCGATCGCCCGGGTCCGCTCCGCCGGGTCGAAGATCTGCATGGCGACGGCGAGGGTGGCGGTGACCAGCAGGGCACCGCCGATGCCCATGCCACCCCGCGCGGCGATGAGCTGACCGCTGGTCTGCGCGAGCCCGGCGGCCAGCGAGCCGGCGCCGAACAGAACGAGCCCGGCGAGCAGCATCCGGCGCCGCCCGTACCGGTCGGTGGCGCTGCCCGCGGTGATCAGCAGTCCGCACTGCACCAGCGCGTACGCGTTGATCATCCACTGGATGTCGGCGGTGCTGGCGTCCAGTTCGCCGGTGAGCACCGGGATCGCCACGGTCAGGACGGTGTTGTCGAGGACCACGGTGACCTGGGCCAGGCAGAGCACGGCCAGGATCAGCCACCGGTGGCGGACCGGACCGGCCGGTCGGGCCACCACCGGCTGCGGGTCGTCGCGCAGCGCGCCGGGAGCGCTCATCGCGGCGGGGCGAAGCGGGCGAGGGGGTTGGCCAGGGTGCCGACGAACTGCAACGCGGCCGACGGGTCGGCGAGGTCGACCATCTGCCGGTTGTTGCGCAGTTGCAGCCGGTTCAGGCAGGAGAGCGGGAACTCGGCGGCGAAGAGGTCGTGCCGGCGCAGCCGGTCGGCCAGGTGCGGGACGCTGTCCTGGTAGTCGGCGGCGCACTCGGCGACCGTGCGCCAGAACCCGTCCTCGTCGAGCACGCCCTCGGTGACCAGGATGGCGCTGAGGTGGCGCAGGAAGCAGTCGAACACGTCGGTGAAGATCGACAGGATCTTCTCGTCGTCGGGTACGGCGACCCGGATGCGTCGCACCGCCGGCGGCAGATCGGCCTCGGGGTCCATCACCGCGATCTCCTCGGCGATGTCCTTGAAGATCACCCGCTCCACCGCGCCGTCGTGCAGCACCAGGATGACGTTCTCGCCGTGCGGCATGAAGGCCAGGTCGTGGGCGTAGAGGCTGTGCAGCAGCGGGACCAGGTAGGCGTCGAGGTAGCGGCGCAGCCAGACCGCCGGGGCCAGCCCGGACTGCGCGACCAGCGCGCCGGCGACCGAGCGGCCGGCCCGGTCGACGTGCAGCAGGGACGCCATCGTGGCCAGCCGTCGCCCCGGCTCCAGCCCGGCGACCGGGCTCTCCCGCCAGAGCGCGGCCAGCATCTTCCGGTACGGGGAGTACCGGTCGGTTGCCGCCTCGTACTGCCGGTGGCGGTAACCGATCGCGGCCCGCTCCCGGATGATGGTCAGCCGGCTGCGCCGGAACACCGGGTCGGTGTCGACGAGGCCGGCGAGCCAGTCGTTGATCGCCGGGGTGTGCTCCATGTACGCGGCGGACAGCCCCCGCATGAAGCCCATGTTGAGCACGGACAGGGCGGTCTTGACGTAGTGCCGCTCGGGGTGGGTGACGTTGAAGAAGGTCCGGATCGACTGCTGGGCGAGGTACTCGTCGGGGCCCTCGCCGAGGCAGACCAGCTGCCGCCGGGCGACCTCGCCGGCGAAGGTGACGGCGAGCTTGTTCCACCACTGCCAGGGATGCACCGGGATCAGGAGGTAGTCGGCCGGGTCCAGCCCCAGCCCGGTGAGGGTGCCGGCGAAGCCGGCGAGGGTGTCGTCGCCGAGTTCGGCGCGGACCAGGGTGTCGTAGTCCAGGTCGGCGGCGCAGCTGAAGGTGGTGTGGTCGCGGTGCGCGGCCAGCCAGAGCAGCCGGACCGGCCGGGCGGCCTCCGGGGCGTACCGGTGGTAGTCGTGCACCCCGAAGCCGATGCGGCCGTTGTTGGCCACGAAGCACGGGTGGCCCTCGGTCATCTGCGTCTCGACGTCCTGGAACTCCGCCCGGGCCAGCTCGGCGGCCGGCACCGCCGGCTTGCCCAGCTTGTAGGCGGTGCCGGCCAGGGTGGAGCTGATCTCCTCGAGGTAGACCGGCAGGACCGCGTCGGTGAGGCCGAGCGCCTCGCGCAGGTCGAGGCAGAGCTCGACGGCGTCCAGCGGAAGCTCCCGCCCGTCGCGGTGCCGGGTGATGCCGGCGGCCTCGACCTGCCAGTGCCGCAGGGCGAGCAGCCGCGCGGTGAACCGGTACTCCGTCGCGCCGTCGTCGCTGCGCACCCGGTAGCGGTCGCCGCCCAGCGGCTCGGGGGTGATCAGCCGTTCGTGGGCGAACTCCGCGAGGGCCTTGCGGACCAGCAGCCGGTTGGCCTCGGCCCAGCGCGGCGGGGTCAGGTGGTCCACGGATGCGGTCGGGTTCACGCGGGCAGCTCTCCTCGGGTGGCGGCCAGGAACTTCTCACGGGTGCAGACGCTGAGCAGGGCGTCCTTCTCGGGCTTGCGGATCTCACCGACGACGGTGAAGCCCACGGCGGCGTTGAGCGCGTGCACGGCGTGGTTGCGCACGTCCGGCTCGACGACGACGCGGCGGGTGGCCGGGTCGGCGAAGAGCCACGCCATGACCGTGGTGATCACGGCCCGGGTGAAGCCGTGCACGGGGGTGTCCGGGGGCGCGCAGAGGAAGTGCATGCCGACGTCGCCGTCGGCGGCGTCGTACAGGCCGACGAGTTCGACGTGAGCCGGGTCGTACCGCTCGGCGAGGAAGGCCGGCCGGCCGCGCCACGACCCGAGGTACGCGTCGTGGTGCGGGTGCGCGGCGATCCGCCGGTACTCCTGCGCCACCCGGGCGACGTCGGCGTCCTGCATCAGCCAGAACGCGGCTCTGGGGTGGGTGACCCAGCCGTGCAGCAGCTCCGCGTCACCGTCCGGGTCGAGGTTACGCAGGGCGAACTCGCCGAGCCGGTCGTCTACCCGGCGGTACACCGTCATGCGCTCGCCCCGACCGGCACGCCGAACTCCTGGAAGGCGATCCGCTCCTCGATCGGGTAGTGCTCGCGCCCGGTCAGCTCCCGGATGATCCAGGAGTTGCGGTACGCCCCCATGCCGAGATCCGGCGAGGTGATGCTGTGCGCGTGGGTGCCGGCGTTCTGCAGGAAGACGCCGTGGCCGGTCCGGTCGACCGCGTAGTTGCGGGCGACGTCGAAGCGGCCCTGCGAGTCCCAGCGCAGCCGGTCGCGGATCGGCTCCAGGAAGTCGGGCACCCGGTAGTGGTAGCCGGTGGCCAGCACCAGCCCCTCGGTGCGGAGCGTGAAGTCGCGGCCCTGCTCGACGTTGCGCAGGCCGAGCGTGTACGTCCCGCTCGCCGGGTCGTGGGTGGCGGCGGTCAGCGCGGTGTTGGTCATCAGCCGGGTGGGCACCGGGCCGGCCACGCTGCGGGCGTAGAGCAGGTCGAAGATGTCGTTGACCAGGTCGGCGTTGATCCCCTTGAACAGGCCCTTCTGCTCCGCCTCCAGCCGGTAGCGGGTCGCCTCCGGCAGGGCGTGGAAGTAGTCCACGTAGTCCGGCGAGGTCATCTCCAGGGTGAGCTTGGTGTACTCCAGCGGGAAGAACCGCGGCGAGCGGGTGACCCAGTTGAGTTGGTAGCCGTGGGTGTCGATGTCGGCGAGCAGGTCGTGGTAGATCTCCGCGGCGCTCTGCCCGCTGCCGACCACGGTGACGCTGCGCTTGGTCCGCAGCGCCGCCCGGTGCTCCAGGTACCGCGAGTTGTGGATCACGTCGCCGCCCAGGTCCCGGCAGGCGTCGGGGACGTGCGGCGGGGTGCCGGTGCCGAGCACCAGCCGCCGGGCCCGGTGGGTGACCCGCTCGCCGGCCACCGTGGCGTGCACGACGTACCGCTCGTCGGCCGGGTCGTACTCGATGGAGGTGACCTCGTGGCCGAAGCGGACGGAGGAGAGCTTCGCCGCGGCCCACCGGCAGTAGTCGTTGTACTCGCTGCGCAGCGGGAAGAAGCTCTCCCGGATGTAGAACGGGTACAGCCGCCCGGACTCCTTGAGGTAGTTCAGGAACGAGTACGGCGAGGTGGGGTCGGCCAGGGTGACCAGGTCGGCGAGGAACGGCGTCTGCAGCCGGGCGGAGTCCAGCAGCATGCCGGGATGCCAGGCGAACTCGTCGCGGGCCTCCAGGAAGAGGCCGTCGAGGTCGCCGATCGGCGCGGTCAGGCAGGCCAGGCCCAGGTTGTACGGGCCCAGCCCGACGGCGATGAAGTCGTGGGTCGACATGTGTTTCTCCAAGGCGCGCAACGGGCCGGTCAGCGGATCGGGCAGGACAGCTCACCGGCCGTGCGGGTACGCACGTACCAGCCGGCGTGTTCGGCGATGAGGTCGAGGACGTGGGCGATGTCGTCCACGGTGGTCTCCGGGTTGAGCAGGGTGAACTTCAGGTGGTGCGCGCCGTCCACGGTGGTCCCCGCGACCAGGGCGGCGCCGGACGCGGCCAGCGCCTCACGGGCGTACAGGTTGGCCTCGTCGACGAGCGGCCGGGCGGGACCGGTCGGCAGGTAGCGGAAGACCACGGTGCTGAGCTGGGACCGGGTCACCACCTCGAACCGGGGGTCCTCGGTGAGCAACCGCCAGGCCGCGTCGGCCCGGTCGATCACCTCGTCGAAGAGCGCCCCGACCGCGTCCGGGCCCATGATGCGCAGGGTCAGCCAGAGCTTCAGGGCGTCGAAGCGGCGGGTGGTCTGGATGCTCTTGTCGACCTGGTTGGGGATGCGCTGCTCGACGGCGCGGGCCGGGTTGAGGTAGTCGGCGTGCCAGGTGGCGTGCCGCAGCACCCGGCGGTCGCGCACCAGCAGGGCACTGGAGCTGACCGGCTGGAAGAAGGACTTGTGGTAGTCCACGGTCACCGAGTCGGCCCGTTCGATGCCGTCGAGCAGGTGCCGCCGGGTCGGCGAGACCAGCAGCCCGCAGCCGTACGCGGCGTCGACGTGCAGCCACACGCCGGCCGCCGCGCAGATGTCGGCGATCTGCGGCAGCGGGTCGATGGTGCCGAAGTCGGTGGTGCCGGCGGTCGCCACCACGGCCATCACCCGCAACCCCTCGCGGCGGCAGCGGTCGAGTTCCCGAGCCAGCTCGTCGGTACGCATCCGGCGGTCGGCGTCGGTGCCCACCGCGATCACCGCGTCGGCGGCGAGGCCGAGCAGCTTCGCCGCCTTCTGCACGCTGAAGTGGCCGGCCGCGGAGGTGAGGACCCGCAGCCGGGACAGCGACTCCGGGCGGGCGGCCCCGCTGCCGTCCGCGACGACGGCCTCCTCCCGGGCGAGCAGCATCGCCTGGAGGTTCGACTGGGTCCCGCCGCTGGTGAACACGCCGTCGGCGGCCGGCCCCAGCCCGATTCGGTCGACCGTCCAGTCGATCAGCCGGCGCTCGATGAGGGTGCCGCCGGCGCTCTGGTCCCAGGTGTCCATCGAGGAGTTCACCGCGCTGAGCACCGCCTCGCCGAGCAGCGCGGGGATCACCACCGGGCAGTTCAGGTGCGCCAGGTAGCGCGGGTGGTGGAAGTACACGGCGTCGCGCAGGTAGACGTCCTGGAGTTCGTCGAGCGCCGCCCCGGTGTCGCCGAGCGGCCGGTCCAGGTCGATGCCGGCGATCCGGGGGGCGAGGTCCTGCGGGGTCACGCCGGTGAAGGGGCGGTCGGTGGCGGCGACCCGCTCGGCCACCCGGCCGATCCCGTCGGCCAGCACCCGGCGGTAGTGCGCGACGGAGCCGGCGGTGAACAGGTGGGCCCGGTCGGCGGTCGCCGGACCGGGAACCGCTCCGGTCGGGAGGGCCTGAACGGTTGCTCCGGGCAGACTCATGGCAGTCCTCAATGGTCGAGAGTGGACACGGCGGGAGGACGGGGTGACGGCGCGGCGTCCACCAGCGGTCCCGAGTTGATCGAGTGGAGTTAGGTTACCCTAACCTAAGTTTCAGTCAACGCCGCACCGGCTCGGCGCGCCGCGGATCGGCCGTCGGCCGGCTCACTCCGGCTGCGTCATAACCGGTCGCGCTTCGGCTCGCACCGGCTCCCGGAACCGCCACACCACCAGCAGGCCCAGCGCTGTCAGCCGGCCAGCAGCAGGATCGCCGGAACCCAGGTCACCTCCTGCCCGGTGCGCGCCCGTGGCGTCAGGGCCTGCTCGCCCTCGTGCGCGTACTCCAGCCACACCGTCGCCGGGATGTCGGCGGCGGTGTCGAGCAGGCTGTTCACCGCCGGCAGCGAGGCGGCGTCGCCGATCAGGTAGAGGTGCGTCGGCGCGGGGTCGGGCAGGCGGAAAGAGCTGCCCTGCACCGTGGCCTCGATGGTGTCGCCGACCTCGACGGCGGCCGCCCAGCGCGCGGCGCACCCGTCGTGGAGGGCGAACTCCAGGTGGAACCGCCCGGTGGCCGGGTCGGGGTCGACCAGGGTGTACGCGCGCTGGTGCGGCCGGCCGTCGTCGTCGAACCAGAGCCGGATCCACATGGTCGGGTGACCCCGCAGGCCTCCAGCAGGCCACCACCGTCCACCAGCAGCCGCTGGTAGTGACCGCCGACCGACTCGGCGCCGAGCACGGTGAGCCGAAAGTTCCGGCCCCCCATGGCCTTGAGCACCAGGGCCTCCCAGTTGCGCTTCACGTCTCGCCCTCAGTAAGGTTCGCCTTAGTTAGGAGAGGGTACCCTAAGTTGATATTCGAAAAGCACGCGGTTCACCGGCGCTCCGGACCGGCCGCGCGATGACCGGCATCTATCGCGACGCCCGGGGCGTGCCGCACCTGCGCGCCGATTCGGTCGACGGGCTGGCCCGGCTGCAGGGCCGGGTGGCGGCCCTCGACCGGGCGTGGCAGATCGAGGTCGAACGGTGGCGCTCCGAGGGGCGGCTCGCCGCGCACGTCGGCCCCGACGCGCTGAGCTGGGACCGGTTCGCCCGCCGCGCCCGACTCGACGACACCGCGCGGCGGTGCTTCCACCGCCTCTCCCCCGCCACCCGGCGCTGGGTCGCCGCCTACGCGGCCGGCGTCAACGACCGGCTCGCCGAGGGCGCCGCCGGTGCCCCCGAGTTCGCGGCGGTCGGGGTGGCCCCCGGACGCTGGCAGCCGTGGTCGCCGCTGGGCGTCTTCGCCGTCCAGCACATCCTCTTCTCCACCTTCCCGAACAAGCTCTGGCACGCCCACGTCGCCGCGACCCTCGGCGCGGACGCAACCGGCCTCTTCGCCGTCGAGGGGCCCGGCGGCTCCGGCAGCAACGCGTGGGCGACGCCGGGCGACGCCGCCACCGGCCGGGCGCCCGTCATCGCCGGCGACCCGCACCGCCTGCTCGAACTGCCCGGCATCTACCAGCAGGTACGCCTGGCCTGCCCCGAGTTCGACGTGCTCGGCTTCGCCTTCCCCGGTGTGCCGGGGCTGCCGCACTTCGGCCACGCGGGCGGGGTCGCCTGGGCGGTCACCAACGCGATGGCCGACTACCAGGACCTCTACCGCGAGCAGCTGCGGCGTGACGGCGACCGGGTGCTGGTCCGCGACGCCGACGGCTGGGTGCCGGCGCGGCGCCACGTCGAGCGGATCGACGTACGCGGCGGCGACCCGGAGACCGTGGAGGTGATCGAGACGCCGCGCGGGCCCGTGGTGGACCACGATCGGCACACCGGCGAGGCGATCAGCCTGCGCATCCCGGCCCGGGTGGAGGCGGACCTCGGCTTCGAGGCGCTGCTGCCGCTGCTGCGCTCCCGCACCGTCGACGACGTCGCCGACGCGCTGCGCGCCTGGGTCGAGCCGGTCAACAGCGTCCTCGTGGCCGACCGGAGCGGGGCCGTCCACCAACTGGTCGCCGGGCTCGTGCCGGACCGGGACGAGCGGTGCCGGCGGGAACCGGTGCCCGGCTGGGACCCGCGCTACCGGTGGCGCGGCGGGTACGCCGAGACCAAGCCGGTCGCGGTCGAGGGCATCGCGGTCTGCGCCAACGACCGCCGCCCCGACGTGGCCGACCTCGGTGCCGACTTCGCCCCGCCGCACCGCGCGGACCGGATCCGGGCCCTGCTGGCCGACGGCGTCGCGCCGGACGACGTACACATGGACACCCGGCTCGCCGCGACGCCGCTGCGCGAGCTTCTCCACCGGCTCGACCCCGGCGACCTCGACCCGCCCGCCCGACAGCTACGGGACCGGCTCACCGCCTGGGACGGCGCGATGCGGGCCGACAGCACCGATGCGGGCGCCTTCGCGGCCTGGCGTACCGCCCTGGCCCGCCGGCTGCACGAGCACCCGAGCCTGCGCCCGTTGCGCGCTCCCGGCGCGTACGACGAGCTGTTCACACCGTGGACGGACCCCCTGTCGCGGATCGGCCACGCCCTCGACGGCGTCGTGGCCGGGCTGCACCGCCTCGGCGCCGACGTCGCGCCGGTGGCGGCCGCGGCCCTGGCGGACGTCGCCGCTGACGGGCCACCGGCGGCCTGGGGGCGGCGACACCTGCTGCATCCCCTGCACCTCGGCGTGGCCCCCGCCGTCGACGCGGCGGTCGCCGCCATGCGGGCGGCGACTTCGCTGGGCGGCGACACCGACTGCGTGCTCGCCACCACCAGCGTCCCCGGGGTCTCCGACGCCTGCTGGCGCGGGCCGGTCGCCCGCTACGTGTGGGACCTTGGCGACCGCGCCCGCAGCCGTTGGATCGTCCCCTTCGGCGCGTCCGGACGCCCCGACGATCCGCACTTCGCCGACCAGTTGCCCCGCTGGGCGGCCGGCGAGCTGGACCCGGTGGACACCGACTGGCGACACCTGACCCGAGAACCAGGAGATGACAACACGTGACGTACCAGCAGGACATCCCCGGCTTCGGCGAGCTGCGGCTCGTCGTGGTCGACCCGGCCGCCCACGCGGAGCTGCTGCACGGCTGGGTGACCCAGCCGCGCGCGAGATTCTGGGGCATGGGCGCGTACACGGTGGACGAGGTGCGCGAGGTGTACGCGTTCATCGACGGGCTGACCACCCACCACGCGTACCTGATCATGCTCGACGGCACCCCCGTCGGCCTGTTCCAGACCTACCAGCCGGAGGCGGACCCGGTCGGCGAGCGGTACCCGGTGCAGCCCGGCGACGTCGGGATGCACCTGCTGTTCGCCCCCGAGCCGCGCGGCCTGGCCACCGCCGCCTTCCCGGCCCTGGCCCGCTTCCTGTTCCGCGACCCCACCCGGCAGCGAATCGTGGTCGAACCGGACGTCCGCAACCACCGGTCGCTGCGCCTTTTCGAACGCAGCGGCTTCACCTTCGGCGAGGAGATCGAGATGCCCGACAAGCGCGCCCAACTGGCCTTCCTCCCCCGCCCTCAAATAGAGAGAAAGAGTGGCTATTCCACGTGGAATAGCC
>NZ_JBPQTL010000126.1:0-14209 GCF_051386295.1 Micromonospora sp. URMC 105
GTGTATAAGAGACACCCCCGTGTGGCCGCGACACCCGGTCGTCATGTCGTCGATCAGCCGTTGAGCATCTCGTACGCCAGCTTCGTCGCCGGCTGCGCGGCCTTGCCGCTGGGCGCGGCGAGCTTCGGCGCCGAGCCGTAGTCGACGTACTTCACGACGTACGTCCAGGCCTTCGCCTTGCCGGCGGCCGGCACGTCCAGGGTGAGCGAGGCGAGGTTGCCGTCCGGGCCGACGACGGCCGTGAAGGGCACCTGCCGGGCCGCGTCGCCGAGCGCCGCCACCTCCTCCTCACCCACCGCCTCGGCCGCCTCGCCACTGGTCAGGTCGACGACCCCGGCGTACGTCCGGTCGCTCTTCTCCGTCACCGTGGTGGCGGCCTCGATGAGCGGCCCGGCGTTGCCGATGTCCACCCCCTCGTACGTCGGCGTGCTCTCCGGGTCGGTCAGCTTGGCGCGGTTCAGCTCCATCCAGCGGTTCGGCAGCTTCGGCAGCCCGGTGAGCCCCTCGGTGCCGGTGAACTTGACCTTCATCCAGATTCGCTCCTGCACCACCAGGAACGACATCCGGGTGGTGAAGCCGTGCTCCGGGTCCTTCACCGCGGCGGTGAGGTCGATCCCCTTCGCCTCCGGGTCCACCACGCCCGACAGGTCCGAGGTGGCGTCCTTGCCGCTGAACCGGAACGCGCCCTCGCTGCCGTCCGGCACCGCCGCGAGGAGCGACTGCTTGGGCGTGGCGGCCGGGCTCGAGGCGGTCCCGCCGGCCCCGGAATCCGTCCCGTTCGTGCCGCACCCGGTGAGCAGGGTGGTCGCGGTGAGGACCGCGGCCAGGGTGCCGGCGCTGCGCCGGACGGTGCGGCCGCGGCCGGTTCCGTTCGTCATCATGATCTCTTTCCTTCACGAGGTGTGGCCTCTGCCGGGACCGATGCTGCCGGGCCGTACGGCGGAACCACTGCCGATATGCTGCGGTCCGACTGCCGTGCACTGCCGTGGCGCACGCAGCGGGGGTGTCAGGAGCGGGAAACTCGCATGTCAGGGACGCTGCGCTTCGAGATTCTCGGGCCCCAGCGGGCCTGGTACGGCGAACGGGAGATCGACCTCGGGCCGGGCAAGCAGCGCGCCGTGCTGGCCGTGCTGCTGCTCGCCGCCGGCCGTCCGGTCACCACCGGGCAGATCGTGGACGCGGTCTGGCCGGACGAGCCGCCGGCCAACGGCACCAACGTGGTGCAGAAGTACGTCGCCGGGCTGCGCCGGGTGATCGAGCCGGAGCGGTCGCCGCGCAGCCCGGGACAGGTGCTGACGCTGACCGACGCCGGTTACCAACTCCGCGTCGGGCCGGAGGCGGTCGACGCCGTGCGGTTCGAGCGGGGCATCCGCCGGGCCGAGCGGCTCCGCGCGGAGGGCCGGGCCGTCGAGGCGGTCGGCGAGCTGAAGTCCGCCCTGGAGCTGTGGCACGGCGAGCCGCTCACCGGTTTCGCCGGGTCGTACTTCGAGTCCGCCCGGCAACGCTGGGTCGAGCTGCGGGCCGGTGCCCTGGAGAGCAGGGCAGACCTGGAGCTGCGGCTGGGCCGGCACCGCGAGCTGATCGGCGAACTGGTGGACCTGACCGCGGAGTTCCCGGTGCGGGAGCGGCTGCGGCACCAGTTGATGCTGGCGTTGTACCGCAGCGGGCGGCAGGCCGAGGCGTTGGCCGCCTTCCGGGAGTTCGACGAGATGCTGCGCGACGAGTACGGCATCGAGCCGGGCGACGTGCTGCAGGACCTGCACCGGCGGATGCTCCGCTCCGACCCGGCGCTCGTGGGGCCCACTGCGGTGTCACTGCCGTCGACTGCCGTCGAGGTGGCCGAGCCGCCGGAGCCGCCTCCGGCCCCCGCGTCCCCGCCGGCCGGACCGCCCACGGCGCCCCCGCCGCCGGCACCAGCCGGTGCGGCCCCGTCGCCGCCGGAACCGCCCACCGGGGCGTCACCACCGCCCGAGCCGACCGCCGCGGCGTTCCTTCCGTCCGGTCCGCCGGCCCCACCGCCGCCGGCCGCCACGTCGCCGGCCGCGGTGACGCCGGGCGCCGGTGCGCCGCCGGGCGTCCCGGCGCCCGCCGGGCCGCCGCCGGTCAGCTCGCCGCCCGCCGGCGCGGCGCCCCCGCCCGGGTACGGTCCACCGCCGGTCTTTCCGCCCCCGCTCGCCACCGGCCTGCCCGCAGCCACCGGCAAGCGCTCGCGGCCGCCGTCGCCGGGCTGGGCGAGTGCGACCGCCACCATCGCCGGTACGGCGCTCGTCCTGCTCTCCTTCGGCTGCTTCACCTGGCTGGTGATGCTGACCTACGCCGCCTGGCGGCGCAGTTGGCGCCTCGCGCTCGTCGGCGTCGGCTACCTGGTCGCCCTGGTGGCCGAGGTGTCGATGCTCGACCTGGAGAACCCGGACGCGGAGGTGCCCGGGATCGAGGCGGTGCTCTTCCTCGGCCTGGTCGTGGTCACCTGGCTGGTCGGGGCGGCGCACGTGGTGCTGCTCAGCCGCGGGGTCTGGGCGGCGCTCACCGGTGGGCAGGGCAGTGCGAAGTTCCGCGCCGAAGAGGAGCGGCGGATCCGCCGGGAACACGCTCGATACCTGCTCTACCACTACCCGGCGGCCCGCAACGACCTGCGGATCGGGCGGCCTGACCTGCCCCGTACGTTCGACGACGGCGGCCTGATCGACGTCAACGCCGTCCCGGAGCAGGTGCTCGCCGGCCTGCCCGGCCTGACCGCCGACGAGTGCCGCCAGATCGCGGTGGACCGCTGGCTCCGGGGGCCGTACGCCTCCCTGGAGGAACTCGCCGGTCGCTGCCTGCTGCCGCCGACCGCCACCGACCGGCTCCGGGAACTGCTGTTCTTTCTGCCCTCGACGGGGGCAGCCCCCGCGCCCGAACGGACGCCACCGGCCGGATCGTGACCGGGACCTCCCGTGCGAACCGGGGCGTGGTCACCCGGCGCTGGTAGAAATGCCGGATGAGCCAGGATCGGGTGGCGGTACGGGAACGAGCCGAGGCGGTGCTGCGCCGGCTGGCCGGCGAGCACGCCCGGCTCCGCGAGGACCAGTGGCGGGCGATCGAGGCCCTGGTGGTGGACCGGCGGCGGGTGCTCTGCGTGCAGCGCACCGGCTGGGGCAAGTCCGCGGTCTACTTCGTGGCCACCGCCCTGCTGCGGGAGCGCGGCGAGCACGGTCCGACCGTCATCGTCTCGCCGCTGCTGGCGCTGATGCGCAACCAGGTGGAGTCGGCGGCCCGGGCGGGCATCCGGGCCCGCACCATCAACTCCGCCAACCTGGACGAGTGGGACGAGATCACCGCCGAGATCCACGCCGGTGCGGTGGACGTGCTGCTGATCAGCCCGGAACGGCTCAACAATCCGGACTTCCGGGACACCGTGCTGCCGAGGCTGGCCGCCACCACCGGGTTGCTGGTGGTGGACGAGGCGCACTGCGTCTCCGACTGGGGACACGACTTCCGGCCGGACTACCGCCGGCTGCGGACCTTCCTCGGCAACCTGCCCGAGCGCACCCCGGTGCTCGCCACCACCGCCACGGCCAACGAACGGGTCACCGCCGACGTCGCCGAGCAGCTCGGTGACGCCCTGGTGCTGCGCGGCACCCTCGACCGCGAGTCGCTGCGGCTGGGCGTACTGGACCTGCCCAGCCCGGCGCACCGGCTGGCCTGGCTCGCCGACCACCTGGACCGGCTCCCCGGCTCCGGGATCGTCTACACCCTGACCGTGGCGGCGGCGAGGGAGACCGCCGAGTTCCTCCGCTCGCGCGGCTGGTCGGTGGCCTCCTACACCGGGCAGGCCGAGGACGCCGACCGGCGCGCCGCCGAGCAGGACCTGCTGGACAACAAGATCAAGGCGCTGGTCGCCACCTCCGCGCTGGGCATGGGCTTCGACAAGCCGGACCTCGGCTTCGTGGTGCACCTCGGCGCGCCGCCCTCGCCGATCGCCTACTACCAGCAGGTCGGCCGCGCCGGGCGGGCCGTCGAGCACGCCGAGGTGCTGCTGCTGCCCGGCGTCGAGGACGCGGCCATCTGGCGCTACTTCGCCTCGCTCGCCTTCCCTCCCGAGGAGCAGGTGCGGGCGGTGCTCGCCGCGCTGCACACCGACCGGCCGCTCTCCACCCAGGCCCTCGAACCGATCGTCGACCTGCGCCGGGCCCGCCTGGAGCTGATGCTCAAGGTGCTCGACGTCGACGGCGCGGTCCGCCGGGTACGCGGCGGCTGGCTCGCCACCGGCGAGCCCTGGGTCTACGACGAGGCCCGGTTGCGCCGCGTCGCCCAGGCACGCACCGCCGAGCAGCAGGCCATGCGGGAGTACGCGACCACACCCGGCTGCCGGATGCGGTACCTGCGCGAGTGCCTGGACGACACCGGGGCGGCCGACTGCGGCCGGTGCGACCGCTGCGCCGACCCGCTGTTCACGCCCGAGGTCTCCGACGCCGCGCTGACCGCCGCGCAGACCTTCCTGGGTCGCCCCGGGGTGGAGATCCCGCCGAAGAAGCTCTGGCCGACCGGGCTGGACGCGGTCGGCGTACCCCTCAAGGGGCGGATTCCCCCCGGCGAGCAGGCGCTGGCCGGGCGGGCCGTCGGGCGCCTGTCGGACCTGGGCTGGGGTGGTCGGCTGCGCGGCCTGGTCGGCCCGGAGGCGGCGGACGGCCCGGTTCCCGACGACGTGGCGGCGGCGGTGGTCGAGGTGCTCAAGGTGTGGGCGCGCGGCGACGACCCGTGGCCACGCCGCCCGGTCGGCGTGGTCGCCGTCGGGTCCCGCACGCACCCCGAGCTGGTCGACTCGCTCGCCGAGCGGATCGCCACGGTGGGCCGGCTGCCGCTGCTCGGCCGGGTGGTCCCGACCGGGTCCGCCGGGGCCGGCGGTTCGCGCGGCAACAGCGCCCAGCGGGTACGCGCGCTGCACGACGCGTTCGTCGTGCCGGACGAGCTGGCCGACGCGCTGGCCGGACTGGACGGGCCGGTGCTGCTCGTCGACGACCTGGTCGACTCCGGCTGGACGGTGACCATGGTGGCCCGGCTGCTGCGCCGGTCGGGCGCCCCGGACGTGCTCCCGCTCGCACTCGCCGTCGCCGGCTGACGGCGCTCGGCCCCCTGCCGGCTCTGCTGCCCTCCAGGCGACAGCGACGTCGCGCGCTCTGCTGCCTTCCAGGCGACAGTGACGTCGCCCGCCTGCCGCGTCCGCGGCAGCAGAGCTGGTCGTCGGCGCGACCGGGCGGGAAAGTTCCCGGCTCGGGCGGATTGCGACCGTTGCCACGGTCGGCGGCCGGACGCCGGTCGACGCCCGCGGCGGCGGTAACGTGGGCGCATGGCCCAGGAAACCGTCACGCAGACCTATGCCGTCACCGGGATGACCTGCGAGCACTGCGTGCGCGCGGTGACCGAGGAGCTGTCCGCGCTGCCCGGCGTCGACGAGGTGCGCGTCGACCTGGCGGCCGGCACCGCGACGGTGACCAGCACCGCGCCGCTGCCGGAGGAGTCGGTCCGGGCCGCCGTGGACGAGGCGGGGTACGAACTGGCCGTCGGCGGTGTCTGAGCACCCGGCTCCTCCCGAGCCCGTTGCCGGCGAGCGCCTCGGGGTCAGCGACGCCGGGCGGGCGGATGACGCGCGCCCACCGGTGGGGGCCGACGTGCTCGACGGACTCCCGGCCGGGGTGGTCGGCGGGCACCCGGCGGGAGCGGATCGGAGCACGCTGCGGCTGGCGCTGACCGTCGGCGGGCTGGTGCTCGCGGTGCTGCTCGGCTTCGGTCTCGGCCGGACCAACCCCGGCCCGGCCACGCCCTCGGCGACGAGCGCTGCCGCGGCCACCGACGACCATTCGCACGCCCCGGGCACCGGCCCGCACGACCACGGCACCGGCCAGGCCGCCGACAGCGGCGCGGGCGGGTTCTCGGTCAGCTCCGCCGGCTACACGCTCACCCCGTCGGCCGTGCAGTTCGGTGCCGGCCGGGCCGGCGAGTTCCGTTTCCAGGTACGCGACGAGCGGCGGCGGCCGGTCACCCGGTTCGCCGTCGTGCACGACAAGCCGATGCACCTGATCGTGGTGCGCCGGGACCTCACCGGTTACCAGCACCTGCACCCGACGATGGCGGCCGACGGCACCTGGTCCGTACCGCTGACCCTGGCACAGCCGGGCGTCTGGCGGGCGTACGCCGACTTCACCGCGGTCGCCGACGACGGCCGGCAGACCGCGGTCACCCTCGGGGTGGATCTGGTCGCCCCCGGCGGCTACGCCCCCCGGCCGCTGCCCGCCCCGGCCACCACCACGACCGTCGACGGCTTCACCGTCGGCTACGAGGGCACCCCGGAGGTCGGCCGGGCGCTCCCGCTGCGGTTCCGGGTCGGCACCGGCGACGCCCCCGCCGCGCTGGAGCGCTACCTCGGCGCGTACGGCCACCTGGTCGCCCTGCGCGAGGGCGACCTGGGCTACCTGCACGTGCACCCGCTCGCGGGGCCGGCGGGCGACACGGTCACCTTCCAGGTGACCGCGCCCGGCCCGGGCCGCTACCGGATGTACCTGGACTTCCAGGTGGCGGGCGTGGTGCGGACCGCGGAGTTCACCGTCACCGTGCCCTGACGGCGGTGCCCGGCAGTTCGGTCGCTCAGCCGGCCCGACGGACCGGCCGGCGGGCCAGGTAGCGGAGCAGGTCGCGGATGTGGTGCTTCTCCTCGGCCGGCACGCTCGGGTCGGCCAGCCGCTCCAGGATGACCCGTACGTCCGCCTCGACCGGGCCGTCGTCGATGCGGCGGCGCGGCGCGGGACCGGCGTCCGGCAGCCCGAGCGCCCGGAACGCCGCCGCGACCGGCAGGTCGAGGGCGGCGCAGAACCCGCGCACCTTGGCCAGCTCGGGATAGTCCTGCCAGTCGCCGGCGAGCCAGCGGAACACCGTGGACCGCCCGACGCCGGTGTGCGCCGCCAGGTCGCTCACCGTCCAACCCCGCTCGTCGCGGGCGTCGTCGATGGCTCGTCGCACGAACCGTGCGAACGCCATCTGCGGTGATACCTCTGCGGAGCCCATTCCTGCGGGGTCGTTCCTTCCCGGCCGGATCCCAGATTCGATGCGCCGCTCCCAGGGTAGTACGACACGGCGTCGGAGCAATTGACCGATCGACCCGTCGGTCCCGTCCGCGGGACCACCCGGTTCGTCGGCGTCGACCCGGGCGTCGAGGGGCGCGCCGAGTCCGGCGTCGATTGCCAGATATCAACTAAGCTCGACGCGCCGACGTCGTCAGCGACGTGGCGCCGACGAGCCCGGGACACCGATGAGGAGCAGCATGGCCGACCCCGTCCGTCCGGTGCCGCACCGCCCGGGTGCGGTCAGTGTCTTCTTCGTGGCCAAGGCCGCCGTGTTCGCCCTCGGCTTCTGGATCTGGCTGCTCGTGCTGGTGCTGAACGGCGACGAGGCGACCGGGGCGCACGTCCTCGCCGCGACCGGCGCGATCACCACCACCCTGGTCGGTGTCGTGCTCGGCGCCCGGCTGGCCCTGCAGCGCAGCGCCGCCGTCCGGCACGCCGAACTGAAGCGGCTGCTGGTCGACATCTCCTGGAACGCCTTCACCGCCGCCGGCAACGCCGAGACGTCGGGCACGGTCGTCCCGTTCCCCTCGGTGTCGAGCGACGACGAGCACCCGCCGCGGGAGCGGGTCTCCGTGGTCGACCGGGTGCAGGCCGGCGAGCGGCCGGGGCGGGACCGGGGCGGCGACCGGCGCCGCTGACCCGCGCCGCCCACGGGCGGGTGCCGCCGCCGGGCCGCCTCGGCCCCGGTCTCAGGCCGGCCGGTCGGCCTCGGTCAGCAGGGTCTCCAGGCGTGGCGTGATCCGCCACTGATCCACCAGCGCGCGGTACTCGGCCCGCTGCTCGTCGGTGGGCGCGGTGCCGGTACGGCGAGCCCGGATCAGCAGGTTCCGTGGGGTGTGCCGGGAGTCGACGAACTCCACCACCTCGGCCCGGTAGCCGCGCAGCCGGAGCAGACCGGCCCGCAGCGAGTCGGTGAGCACGTCCGCGAAGCGCTCCCGCAGGATGCCCTGCCGGGTCAGCAGCTCGTACGGCGCGGGGGCCGGGTGGGCGCGCAGTTGCGCGGCGAGGTCGTGGTGGCAGCACGGGGCGGCGAGCACCCAGCGGGCGTTCCACCGCACCGCGCGGGCCAGCGCCTCGTCGGTGGCGGTGTCGCAGGCGTGCAGCGCCAGCACCAGGTCGGGAGCGGGCTCGACCACGGCGTCGGCGATGGTGCCGGCCACGAAGGAGACCCGGTCCGCCCAGCCGAGCCGCTCGGCCAGCTCGGTGTTGCGCCGGCGCTGGTCCTCGCGGACGTCCACGCCGACCAGCTCGACGTCGAGGCCCCGCTGGGTCAGGTAGCGGTGGGCGGCGAAGGTCAGGTACGCGTTGCCGCAGCCCAGGTCCACCACCCGCAGCGGGCCGGTCAGCTCGTCGGGGAGGGTGGCGGCGAGCGCGCGCAGGAACGCGTCGACCTGGCGGCGCTTGGCGGCCGACCCGCCGATCTCGGCGAAGATCGGGTCGCCCGGGTCGAGCAGGTACTCCTTGGCCCGGTCGTGCCCGCCCGGCTCCGCGGCCGGCCGGCTCGCCGCGGCCCGGTGCACCTGGGCCTCGCCGGACTTGGTCACCCGGAGCTGGAGCGTGGCGTCGGCCGTCTCCACGTGCCAGTTGCCGAACGGCTCGGCCAGCAGCGCGTCGACCGCCGCATCGGCCTCCGCGCCGGGGGCCACGTTGCGGGTGTACGGCCGGGCGCCGTCGGAGGTGGAGATCTGCAACCGGGGGCCGGCCTTCAGGGCGACCGGGCGCAGTTCGGCGCGGACCACCGAGGGGCGCTGCCCGCGGCGGCGGCCGGCGGCGACCGCGCGGGTCAGTGCGGGGTCGAGCAGCAGCGCCCGGACCTCGGTCAGGGCGGCGTCCAACGGTTCCGGCATCCCACCATCTTCCTTGCTGGTCGGGGCGACCCGTCGGCAGGCCACCGCAGGGTGCCCTGCGTCGCTCGTCCACCGCGCCCGCCCACCCCTCCTTCGGCGGATCGGCCGGACGGCTCGGGCGGGCAGCCGCACCGGAAAAGGCGACGTCCCCCGCACCGGTGGCCGGTGCGGGGGACGTCGGGTGTCGCAGAGGTCAGTCGGCGATGGCCTCGGCCGGCGTACCGGCACCGGAGCCACCACGGCGGCGCCGGCGGCGGCGCGGCTTCGACGCCTCGCCCTCGGCGGCGGCCACGGCCGGCTCCGGGGAGCCGCCCTCGGTGGCGACCGCTGCGGTCGACTCGCCCACGACCGTCTCGCCGGCCCGGCGGCGACGCCGGCGGCGCGGGGTGCGCGTGCCCTCCTCGGCAGCGGCGGCGTCGACCGGCGTCTCGGCCTCCGGCGTACCCGCGTCCGAGCGACCGTCGCGCCGGCGCTCGCCCCGAGCCCGGCCCTCACCGCGGCCCTCGGTGCGGGAGTCGCCGCGCCGGGAGCCCCGGCCGCCGCTCTCGCCGCGCCGTGGCCGGCCGCCCAGGTCTTCCTCGACCTCGGCGGAGAGCCCGGCGCGGGTCCGCTCGGCGGTCGGCAGGGTGCCGGAGATCTCGGTGGAGATGCCCAGGTCGGTGTAGAGGTGCGCCGAGGTGTGGTACGTCTCCGGCGGCTCCGGCATGTCCAGGCCGAGCGTCTTGTCGATGATCCGCCAACGGGGCATGTCGTCCCAGTCGACGAAGGTCACCGCGACGCCCGTGGCCCCGGCCCGGCCGGTACGGCCGATCCGGTGGGTGTAGGTGTCCTGGTCCTCGGGGCAGTCGTAGTTGATGACGTGGGTGACGCCACTGACGTCGATGCCCCGGGCCGCCACGTCGGTGGCGACCAGCGTGTCGATCTTCCCGGCCCGGAACGCCCGCAGCGCCCGCTCCCGGGCGCCCTGGCCCAGGTCGCCGTGCACGGCGGCCACCGCGAAGCCGCGGAAGTCGAGGTCCTCGGCCACCCGGTCGGCGGCCCGCTTGGTACGGGTGAAGATCATGGTCAGCCCGCGCCCCTCGGCCTGGAGGATCCGGGCCACGATCTCGATCTTGTTCATCGAGTGGGTGCGGTAGGCCAGCTGCTGGGTCTGCGGCGACGGGCCGGTCTCGGCGGTGTGCCCGGCGTGGATCGTCATCGGCCGGCGCAGGAAGCGCCGGGACAGCGTGACGATCGGGTCCGGCATGGTGGCCGAGAAGAGCATCGTCTGCCGGTCCTCCGGCAGCATCGCCAGGATCTTCTCGACGTCGTCCAGGAAGCCCAGGTCGAGCATCCGGTCGGCCTCGTCGAGGACCAGCGCGCGCACCCGGTCGAGCCGCAGGTGCTTCTGCTTCTGCAGGTCCATCAGCCGGCCGGGCGTGCCGACCAGGATCTCCACGCCCTTGCGCAGCGCGTCGATCTGCGGCTCGTACGCCACGCCGCCGTAGATCGGCAGCACCCGGACGCCCCGGGTCCGGCCCGCGGCGGCGAGGTCCTTGGCGACCTGGATGCCCAGCTCGCGGGTGGGGACGACGACCAGGGCCTGCGGCACACCGTCACTGCCCTCGCTCGGCGCGAAGACCCGCTCCAGCAGCGGCACGCCGAAGCCGAGGGTCTTGCCGGTGCCGGTCGGCGCCTGGCCGATCATGTCGGTGCCGCGCAGCGCGATCGGGATCGCGTACTCCTGGATCGCGAAGGCGCGGGTGATGCCCGCCGCGGCCAGGGCCTCGACGGTCTCGGGCCGCGCACCGAGCGCGGCGAAGGTAGGGGCCTCCGGACGGACCGGGGCGGTGGGGGCCAGTTCGTGGCCGCCCAGCTCTTCGAGAATCTGTTCGCTCATCTGGATCTGGGGGTGCCCTCTCGTGGTGCGCCCCGTCTTGTCCTCAGGGCGCGTTCGGTATGGCGCGGGCCACGCGGTCGGCGGCGGAATCGCCGAGCCGGACCGGGCCGCACGCGCGCCGCAGGCAGGACTTCGATCAGATCGGCGCCCGCGGCAACTGCTCCATACTACCCGAGCGGCCCCGCAGGAGTCCCCGAGCGCGGTGACCGGGTCTCCGGCGGGGGTGATAATTGTGACCTGTGTCACAGGCTGCGGCTCTCGATGTGCCGGTCTGGGCGGTACCCTGCGCTCGTGTCCGCCTCGACAACCCCCGAGGCCGTGGTCGACCTGCTCGCTCTGGTCGCCTACGGCGAGCTGCTCGCCTTCGACCGGCTGGCCGCCGACGCCCGGCTCGCTCCCGACCTGCGCCGCCGGGCCGCGCTGAGCGAGATGGCCGCCGCCGAGATCGGCAACTACCGGCGCCTCGCGGACTGGCTCACCGCGCTCGGGGCGACACCCGACGACGTGATGGCCCCGTACGTCGGGCCCCTGCAGGCGTACCACGACTCCACCGAACCGAAGGACTGGCTGGAGGCGGTGACGAAGGCGTACGTCGGGGACGCCATCACCGACGACTTCCTCGGCGAGATCGCCGACCGGCTGGACGAGCCGTACCGGCGGCTGGTGCGCGACGTGCTGCACGAATCCCGGTACGCCGACTTCGCCGCCGCCGAGATCCGGGCCGCGATCGAGGCCGACCCGCGGGTGGCGAACCGGCTCTCCATGTGGGCCCGCCGGCTCGTCGGTGAAGCGCTCTCCCAGGCGGGCCGGGTCGCGGCGGCGGACCGGGGCGCACTGACCGCGCTGATCGTGCGGGACGGCACCGACGTGCAGGCGATGTTCCGCCGGCTCACCGCCGGGCACACCGCCCGGATGGCCGCCGTCGGGCTGAACAACTGACGGTCGGGCCCGGCCCACGGCGGGCGTACCCGCCGTGGGGGCCGGACCGGATCAGCGGACGGTGAACCCGACCGCCCGCGGGGACGCCTCGGCGATCTCGACGTAGGCGACCTTGCTGACCGGCACGATGACCCGCCGGCCCTTCTCGTCGGTCAGGGACAGCGTCCCCTCGTCCTTGCCGAAGGCGTCGGTCACGATCTGCTCGATCTCGGCCGGCGACTGCGCGCTCTCCAGAACCAGCTCGCGCGGCGCGTACTGCACGCCGATCTTGACCTCCACTGTGCCTCCTCAGGTGGGCGAAAGAGCCGCCGATGGGAAGGCTATCCGATCTCGGGGCCGGATGTTCAGGCTGACTCACCTTGCAGCGGGAAGCTCGCGATCCCGCGCCACGACAGCGCCGCGACCAGCGCCTCCGCCTCCGCCTTGGGCACCTGCCGGCCACCGGCCAGCCAGAACTGGGCGGCGGTCTCGGCGGCACCCACCAGCCCGGAGGCGAGCAGCTCGGCGTGCGCCCGGCTGACGCCGGTGTCCGAGATGATGGTGTCGGTGATCGCCGCGATGGCGCCCTGCTCGACCCGCTCGACGCGCTGCCGCACCGCCGGGTCGTTGCGCAGGTCCGACTCGAAGACGAGCCGGAACGCCTCGCTCTCGTGGTCGACGAAGTCGAAGTACGCCCGGACCGAGGCCTGGACCCGCTCCTTGTTGTCGTTGGTCCCGCGCATCGCGTCGTGCACCTTGGCGACTATGGCGTCGCAGTGCGTGTCGAGCAGCGCCAGGTAGAGCTCCATCTTGCCGGGAAAGTGCTGGTAGAGCACCGGCTTGGAGACTCCCGCCCGCTCGGCGATGTCGTCCATCGCAGCGGCGTGGTAACCCTGCGCGACGAACACCTCCTGCGCCGCCGCGAGCAACTGCTTACGGCGCGCCGAACGGGGCAGCCTGGTGGGCCGGCCTGCGGTCTGCGCACCGTTCCCCACAGCGGTCATGGGAACCTCCGAGTTTCTTCGTACGAGCCGGCACTTTTACCCCGTACCGGTCGGGGGCACGTGCCCCGGTCCCGGAATTGGCCCGCCGCTGTAACTTATCGCCACTGTCACCACACGGTAGCCTCAGCGGGGGCGACCAAGGAGCGCGCGGTGAGTGAAACAGGGCAACCCGGTGCCGCCACCCCGGGAGAGCACGGCGACGGGACGGGTCAGCACGACGACCTGGCCCGTTCCGTCAGCGGGTGGGCACCCCCGGCGACCGGGTGGTCCGAGGGGGCCGACACCCCCGCCTACCGGGACACCGTCGCCCCCTGGCACCGGTCCGAGCCGCCCACCGGTTGGGACGCCTCCTCCCCGCGCCACGGCGACCTGCCGGCGCCGCTGGCCGACCCCGAGCCCGACCCCGTGCCGCGCAACGGCCGGCCCCACCTCAACGGCGTCAGCCACCCCGGCGAGGAGCCGCGGTCCCGGTCCTCCCCGGTGAGCGCCCCGCCCGTCGACGCGCCCCGCTTCGGCGCCGGCCTGCGGGACTCCGACGGCGACCGGCTGGTCGTGCCGGCGCAGCGGCCGGTGCCGTCGACCGAACAGCAGCCGGCTTCGGCCGACCCGGACGCCGCCCGGCACTCCTCGGGGGAACCGCCCCGGGCCGGCCGCTGGGCGGAGGGCGGTTTCCCCACGTCCGCGCCGCCGGCCGTGCAGGTCCCGCCGGTCGGGACCGCCGCCTCCGGCTTCGAGGTCCCGCCGGGCTTCCACGCCCCCCAGCCGGACCGGGCCGAGGCCGATCCGTACCCGCCCGACTCGCCCCGCGCCTGGGCGGACCGTCGCCACTCCGACTCCCCGGCCGAGCCGGCCGGCCCCGGCGACGACGCGTCGGGGACGGGCTGGCAGCCGGCCGGGCCGACGGCCTACGAGGCGGGCACCGACCGTGGCGAACCGGAGCGGCGGGCCGAGGCGGGCCAGCCCGCCACCGAACAGCCCTACGACGGCCCCGGTCGCCGTGCCGCCGAGGAGCCGGACTGGTCCGGCCCGAGCTGGAACCGGCCGAGCTGGGGCGGCGGCTGGGCGCCGCCGTGGGCCCGCGAGGAGGAGCCGCCGGCGAGCCGCCGGACCCGGTCCGACCGGACGCCGGAGTGGTCCGCCGAGCCGGCCCGGCCGTACGAGCCGGTGCGCGCCGAGCCGGCCCGCCCGTACGAACCGGTGCGGGCCGAGCCGGCCCGCCCGTACGAGCCGGTGCGGACCGAGGAGCCCCGGCCGTACGAGTTGACCCGGGCCGAGCGGGAGGCCCGGGTGGAGCCGGCGATCGACCGGCCGGTTGCCGCGGAACGGTCCGCCGTGGACGGCCCCGCCGGGTGGGCGGGCGGCCGGTCCGCCACGGCGCCGCCCTCGGTCACCCCCCGCAGCGCCCCACCGGCCGGCGGAGCACTGGCCGGGGCGCTGGACGAGGCGGCGGGCGGGGCGCTGGCG
>NZ_JBPQTL010000127.1:0-13932 GCF_051386295.1 Micromonospora sp. URMC 105
GAGGGGAAGGGTTAGGGGGTGGGGGGTTCGCCGGCGTCTAGGACGGCTTGGGTCCAGCCGCCTTCGATGACGCCGGTGCCGTCGAGCAGGGCCCAGTCGACGACGTCGGCGGACTCGACGACGACGGGGGAGCCGATGCGGACGGTGGGGTCGGTGTTGGCGTCGCTGGCGCTGGCGCCGACGATGCGCTCCGGCACCTCCCAGGAGGTCACCCCGGCCCAGACGAACTCGGGGCCCTCGTCGCCGGGCAGGCCGTACTTGACCACGAGCTGCGACTCCGGAGGCAGGCTGCCGGCGAGGAACCGGGCCCGGACGTCGTCCAGCGAGGCGCGGGCGGTGGCGATCGCCTTGCTCATCGCGTCACCCGGACGGGCGTAGCGCACGTCCGGCTGGATGCCGGAGAAGAGCGTCGCGCAGGCGGCGGCGAAGTACTTCCCGGCCGGCCCCGGATGCCCGGGCGGCGGGCGCAGGCTCAGGAACGAGTCCGCCTCCGGGTCGGTGGCCGGGTCCAGCTCCAGCCGCAGCAGCACCGGGGCGGTCGCGCCGTGCTGCTCCGGGTTGCCGTACGCCACCGCGATGTCGTGCCCGGTCACCGTGGCCAGCACCGGCAGCTGCACGAACGCCGGCACCTCCTCACCGGCCAGGCCGTCGGTCCAGTCCCGCAGCAGCCGCCGGGCCGCCCCGGTCATCACCGCGCCCCAGGCGCGGGTGAGGTGGTCCGGCACCCCCTGGGTCTGCAACTCCAGCAGCCCGAACCGGCGCAGTCCCTTGGTGGTGAACCAGAGCCCCTCCGCGTCGGAGGAGTACGGCACCAGCACCCAGTCGACCAGGCGTACCCGGCCCTGGGCGTCGGGCAGCGAGCGCAGCGCGGCCGCCGGGTCGAGGAACTGCAGGCCGAACACGTCGACCACGTCGCCGTCGACGGACTCCGCGACCGCGGCGGCGACCGCGCGGGCTGCCCACTCGTGCGCCGGCGGCCAGCCCGGCCGGTACTCGGCCTGCACCACCACCAGGTGGGTGGCCGCGGCGAGCCGGCTCAGCTGCGCCTCGGTGGCGCCGAACGCGGTGAGCAGGTCCGGCGGCAGGCGCGGGAACTCGTCGATGGAGCGGGTGTCCACCGTCATCAGCGGACTGTCCAGCATCTGCGTCGCCAGCCCGTGCACCGGCTCGGCCAGCCGGCCCTCCAACGCCCGCACGGCCGTCTTGGTGCTCACTCGGGGCAGCCCCGCCAGCGGCACCAGGTAGGTCGCGCTCAGCGACTCCGGCACCGGGATGGGCAGGAAGTCGTCCGTGATGAGCAAGTCGTCCCCCGGAAGGCCGTGCCGGTGCTGTCGGGGCAAACGCTACCCGTCGCCCGGTGCCGGGTTCAGGCGGACAGCACCAGTCCCAGGTAGACCAGCGTGGTGACCACCTCGACGCCGGCGCCGAGCACGTCGCCGGTGACGCCGCCGAGCCGGCGTACCACGTGGCGCAGCAGCCCCACCGCGACGGCGAGCGCCGCCCCGACGGCGAGCGGCCCCTGCCACGGACGGCCCGGCACCGCCGGGACCGCCGCCAGCGCGACGGCGGCCGTGCCGACCGCCAGCGCCACCGGCCCGACCGTCCCGGCGACCAGCGCGCCCAGCCCCTCCGGCCGGGCCGCCGGCACCCCGCGCCGGCAGGCCACCGTCACCGCGAGCCGCCCCGCCGCCGTCGCGGCCACCACGGCCGCGAGCACATGCGGCCAGGACCGCTGCGCCAGCTCCGCGAGGGTCGCCGTCTGAAGCAGGAGTACGACCACCAGCGCGGCCACCCCGAACGGTCCCACGTCCGGCTTCTTCATGATCTCCAGCGCCGCCGTCCCCCGCCGGTACGACCCCAGCGCGTCCACGGTGTCGGCCAGCCCGTCCAGGTGCAGCCCCCGGGTGAGCAGGGCGGCGCAGCCCACCGTCAGCCCGGCGGCCACCAGCGGCGGCGCGAGCGCGGTCAGGAGCAGCAGCACCCCGGCGAGCACCGCGCCGAGCAGCGCGCCGACCAGTGGGGCGAGCGCCATCGCGGCGCCCGCCACCGGACGGTCGATCCGGCCGGCGCGCACCGGCAGCGTGGTGAAGGTGGTCAGCGCCAGCCGCAGGCCGTCGGCGACCCGCGGCTCAGCCGGCACGCCAGCCGGACGGGTCCCGCTCCGGCTCGGTGGTGGTCGGTCCCGGGCCGGCCGGCTCCGGTTCGCTGAAGTCCGGCTCGCTGTAGTCCGGCTCCACGGTGGTCGGGCCGGGGCCCGCCGGTTCCGGCTCGGCGAAGTCCGGCTCGTCGGAGTCGGGCTCCCCGCCGCCCAGCCGGGGGTGGGTGGGCAGCGCGGCGGCCAGCGCCAGCACCGAGCGCAGCAGCGGCAGCGCGGCCAGCGCGTTCGCCCCCTCGCCCAGGTCCAGCCGCAGGTCCAGCAGCGGGGCCAGGCCGAGCACGTCGGCGGCGAGCCGGACGGCGGGGTGACCGCCGTGGTCGGCCAGCAGGCACCAGTGCCGGGCCTGCCCGGCCAGGTCCCGGCTGATCATGCCGGCGGCGAGGCCGACCGGGCCGTCGAGCATAACCGGCACCCGGCGGGCGGTCGCGCCGAGCAGCACCCCGGTGGCCACCGCGATGTCGCCGCCGCCGAGCTCGGCCAGCACGTCCTTGGCGTCACGGGGAGAGCGGCGGGTGCGGTGCAGCGCGTCGCGGACCGCCGCGCAGCGGATCATCCAGGCCGCGTCGTCGATCTCGCCGTTGTCGGTGATCACCCGGCCGAGCACCGCCGGGGCCTCCGCACCCGCGGTCGCCGCCAGCACCGCGGCGGCGGCCGCCTCCGTGCCGGCGCCGCACGCCCCGAGCACCAGCAGTTGTACGCCCGCGTCGGCGGCCTCCTCGGCCAGCCGCCAGCCGTAGCGCAGCGCCGACTCGACGGCGGCGCCGTTCAGCGCCGGCTCGTGCTCCATCGGCGCGGCGGAGGGGGTGTCGACCACCTGGAGGCTGGCCCCGCACTCGGCGGCCAGCCGGGCCAGCGCGCCCCGACCGGCCCGCGCCTGCCGGGCCCGGCGCGACGACTCGCCGGGGACCGTGCCGGCGGCGGCGCCGCCCTGGTGGTCGCCGTGCAGCAGCAGCACCCGTACGGCCGCCCACGGGGCGGGGGTCGCGGTGCCCTGGGTGGCGGCGGCGAAGCCGACCAGCCGCTCCAGCGAGCCGAACCCGGCCCCGGGCACGTCCAGGCCGGCGAGCCGGTCCACGGCCTGCGGGCCGGCGTACTCGTCGGGCATGGGCAGCTCCATGCCGGCCTGGATGACCAGACCGGTGGCGACCATCGGCAGCGCCATGGTCGGCGCCGCCCAGGCGGTGCCGTTGGCGTCGACGGCCGCGGTGGGTGCGGTCGGCGGGGCCGGGGTCAGCACGTCCGGCAGCGGAGCCTCCGCCGCCGGGCCGGCGGCGGGCGTCGCATCCTGCCGGGCCGGGCCGGCCTGGGCGGGTACCCCCGCCGCGCGCGGGGTGACGGCGGGCTTGAGCCAGGTCGGCTGACCGGCGACCACCAGCACCACGGCGTCGCAGGCGTCCGCGACGGCCCGGTTCGCCGCGCCGAGCGCGTCGGTGAAGGCGCGGCCCAGCGGGGTGGTGGGCACCAGCGACAGCCCCACCTCGGGGCTGACCAGCACGATCCGCGCCTCGCTGTCGCGGACCGCCGTGGCGAGCTCCGCGATGGTGGCGACGTCGTCGGCGGGCTGGTGCGCCGGATCGAGCAGCACGGTCACCCAGCCGCCCAGGTCGTCCACGAGCAGCGTCTCGTTCGGCCCGGCGGAGGCGAGCACGTCGGCCAGCCGGCGCGGGTCGTCGGCGGTCTCCTCGGTGGTCCAACTGCCCGGCCGACGTTCCCGGTGCGCCGCCAGCCGGGCGGCCCACTCGGTGTCCGCCGGGTCGGCGTCGGCGGACGTCGCCACGTAGCGCACCGTCGGGGCGTCGCCCACCAGGGACTCGGCGAACTCCGACTTGCCCGAGCGGATACCGCCGAGCACCAGGACCGTGTTCCACCCGTCAACGGACATGCCCGTACCTTAAAGCCGCCCGGGGTGCGGTCGCCGGGCGGCCCGCGCTCAGCCGCAGTGCTCGAATTCGCTGGCGTAGCCGGCGCCCCCGGCCGACCCGCCCCACTTCACGCACGTCCCGCCCGCACCGGCGCGCACCGGGCCGGCGTAGTACTCGAACGCGCCGCTGTCGGTGGCCCGGGTCTTCCCCTGCACCTGCAGGAACGCCGACACCGTGGTGCGCTCGCCGACGGCGGTCACCTTCATGGTGGCCACGCAGTTGGCCTTCGCGGCATCGTTCCAGAGCAGGTAGACCTTTCCGCGTTGCACCCCGTCGGACTTCAGCGCCGCCGAGTCGATCACCTGGTAGCCGCTGCCGCAGACCTGCCCGGGGGTGTACGGGTTCGACTTCGCCGGCGCGGTGGTGGTCGTTCCCGGCTGCGGGACGGCGGTGGTGGACGCACCGGCGTCCGGCTCCACCCCCGGGCGCGGGCTGCTCGTGCCGGTCGGGCCGGCCGAGGACGACCGGGCGGTGCTCGCGCTCGGCCGGGGCTTCCCGGTGCGGCTGCCGGCGACCGGCCCCGGCGTGCCGGGCACGGCCGCCGCGGACTCGGCGGTCAGCGCCGCCGGGCCGCCCCGGGCGGGCTCGTCCGGCTGGAGCGCCACCACGGCGGCCACGGCCGCCAGCACGGCGACCACCCCGCCGGCCGCGCCGGCCAGGGCGAGCCGGCGCCGCCGCGCCGCGCCGCCGGCCGGGTCCTCCCGGGTCGGGGTGGTCTCCGGTACGACGTACCGGCCGGGGTGGCCGGCGGGCGGCGCGGGCGAGGGCCGGGCGGAGGACGCGGCGGCGAGCGAACCAGAGCTGGTTTCCGCGCTGGGCGGCGTCGACGGTCCGGTGGGGGCCGGCAGGACCGGCCCGGCCAGCGCCCACGGCGGGCGCGGCGGCACCCGCAGGACGGCGAGCGTGGCGTCCCGGGCGTCCAGGGCCGCGTCCGCCAGGGCGGCGGCACTCGGCCAGCGATCGCCCGGGCTCTTGGCCAGCGCCCGCCCGACCACCTCGGCCACCGCCGGCGGGGTACCCGGCGGCAACGGCGCCGGCTCCTCCTGGGCGTGCCGCAGCGCCACCTGCAACGGGTTCTCCCCGACGAACGGCGGCTGCCCGGTCAGGCAGTAGTACGCCACCGCCCCGAGCGCGTAGACGTCGGTGGCCGCCGAGACCGGCTGCCCGACCGCCTGCTCCGGCGACATGTACGACGCCGTGCCGAGCACCATGTGCGCCGCGGTGAGCGAGGCCATCGTGCTGGAGCGGGCGATGCCGAAGTCGACCAGCACCACCGTGCCGTCCCGCTTCACCAGCAGGTTGCCCGGCTTGACGTCCCGGTGCACGATGCCGGCGGTGTGCGCGGCGTGCAGCGCGGCGGCGGCCTGCGCCACCACCGACATGGTCGACGCCGGGTCGAGCCGGCCGGCGCGCCGGATCCAGGTGACCAGCGGTTCGCCGTCGACGTACTCCATCACCAGGTAGCTGACCTGGCTGCCGTCGGCGAGCGTCGCCGAGCCGAAGTCGTGCACCGCGACGATGCCCGGGTGCCGCAGCGCCGCCATCATCCGGGCCTCGGCGTGGAAGCGGGTGGTGAACTCCGGGTCCTCCACCAGCGCCGGGAGCAGCACCTTCACCGCCACCTCGCGGTCCAGCAGCGTGTCGACGCACCGCCAGACCGCGCCCATGCCGCCGGTCGCCACCCGTTCACCCAGCCGGTACCGATCGCTGAGCACCACTCCTTGAGTCAGCACCGCGTCACCGTACCGGCCGGGCGCGCCCGTCGTGATCACCGATGGGTGGCCGCGGTGCGGGCAGGGGTGAGCGTCGGGCCGCCGTGCGGGCGGCCGACTACGCTTGCGGGGGTCCGTCCCGGGGACGGTGGAGCGGCGAGGGGAGACGCGGCATGGCGTGGAGCTGGCGGTACGAGGGCGCGAACGGCGCGTCGGTCGACGGACCGGCGGAGTCGTTCGGCAGTCAGGCGGACGCCGAATCGTGGATCGGCCAGACCTGGCGGGAGCTCGCGGCGTCCGGCGTCACCTCGGTCGCGCTCGTGGAGGACGACCGGGTGGAGTACCGGATGAGCCTGCTGCCGACGGCGGAGTGATGGGCTACGACCGCCCGGGGGAGCCGCTGGTGCTCGGGGTGCCCCGGGCGGCGTTCCGGCCCAGCCCGGTCTTCCTCGGCCTGGTCGCGCTCTTCCTGGCCAGCGGGGTGATGGCCTGGAACGGGTTCGGCAACGTGAAGTTCGACGTGTTCCTCTTCGTGGTCTCGGGCTGGCTGGTCTCACTCTGCCTGCACGAGTACGCCCACGCGGTGGTCGCGTTCCGCGCCGGGGACCGGGACATCGCGCACCGGGGTTACCTGACGCTGAACCCGCTCAAGTACACCCATCCGCTGCTGTCCATCGTGCTGCCCGTGGTGGTGGTGCTGCTCGGCGGCATCGGCCTGCCCGGCGGCGCGGTCTGGGTGGACCGGCACGCCATCCCGGGCCGGCTGCGGCACACCCTGGTCAGTCTTGCCGGCCCGGCCACCAACGTGCTGTTCACCCTGGTGCTGGTGGCGGCGCTGCGGCTCGGCTCCGCGGTGTTCGGCGGGCCGGTCGAGTTCTGGGCGGGGGTGGCGCTGCTGGCGTTCCTCCAGCTCACCGCGAGCCTGCTCAACCTGCTGCCGGTGCCCGGCCTGGACGGCGGCAACATGATCCAGCCCTGGCTGAACCCGCAGTGGCGGCGGATGTACGACATGTTCGCGCCGTACGGCTTCATCCTGCTCTTCGCGCTGCTGTGGAACCCGCGCATCGGCGGCTGGTTCTTCGACGCGGTCTTCGCCATCGGCAACCTGCTCGGGCTGCCGCCCTGGCTCTACGGCCTGGGGCTGGAGCTGATCCGCTTCTGGCAGGGCTGAGCCGTCCGGGCCGGCGCGGACGCCGCGCCGGCCCGGGTGAGCGTCACGGCCGCTGGGCCGGGCTCTCGGTCTTCGCCGCGTCCCGCTCGGTGACCGGCTCGACGATCTCGTCGATCGCCTTGAGCAGGTCGGCGTCGAGCTTCACGCCGGCCGCCTTGACGTTGTCGTGCACCTGCTCGGGGCGGGACGCCCCGACGATCGCCGAGGAGACGTTCGGGTTCTGCAGCACCCAGGCGATGGCGAGCTGCGGCATGGTCAGCCCGGCCTGCTCGGCCAGCGGCTTGAGCCGCTGCACCCGGGTCAGCACCTCGTCGGTCAGCCACTGGGCGATGAACCCGGCACCGGACTTCTCGTCGGTGGCCCGGGAACCGGCCGGCGGCGGCTGACCCGGCAGGTACTTGCCGGAGAGCACGCCCTGGGCCATCGGCGACCAGACGATCTGCCCCACGCCCAGCTCCTCGCTGGTGGGAACGACCTCGGTCTCGATGACCCGCCACAACATCGAGTACTGCGGCTGGTTGGACACCAGCGGGACACGCAGCTCGCGGGCGAGGGCGTGGGCCTCCCGGATCTGCGAGGCCTTCCACTCGGAGACGCCGATGTAGTGCGCCTTGCCGGCGTGCACGATGTCGGCGAACGCCGACATCGTCTCCTCCAGCGGGGTGCTGTAGTCGTACCGGTGGGCCTGGTAGAGGTCCACGTAGTCGGTGCGCAGCCGGCGCAGCGAGCCGTTGATCGACTCCATGATGTGCTTGCGGGACAGGCCCCGGTCGTTGCGGCCCGGCCCGGTCGGCCAGTAGACCTTGGTGAACACCTCCACGCCCTCGCGGCGCTCGCCGGCCAGGGCCTTGCCCAGCACCTCCTCGGCGCGGGTGCCGGCGTACACGTCGGCGGTGTCGAAGGTGGTGATACCGGTGTCCAGGGCGGCCCGGACGCAGGCCAGCGCCGCGTCCTCCTCCACCTGCGAACCGTGGGTGATCCAGTTGCCGTACGAGATCTCGCTGACCAGCAGGCCGGAACGGCCTAGGTGTCGGAATTCCATGTCCCCGACCCTAGCCCGGCCGGATCATGACCACCGGTCGGCGCGACGACGGGGTGGTTTCAGAGCACCGGATGTGCGTCGGTCAGCAGCAGGTCGATCTCGGCCAGCACCGCGTCCCAGCCCGGGTGCACCGGGTCGATCAGCGGCTCACCCCGCCGGTCCAGCGCACCCCACCGGCCGGTGCGGTCGTTGGCCAGGAACGCCACCGGATGGATCACCAGCTCCGGGTGGGCCGGCGCGACCAGCATCCGGCCCGTCCGGTCCACCACGCCCCGGAAGCCGCCCAGTTCCACCACGGCCAGCCCCTCGTCGGTGAAACCGTCGAGCCGCCGGCCGTCGGCCAGCGCGGTGCGGAAGCCGTGGTAGCGGGTCGGGACCACCAGCCGGCCGTTGCGGTCGACCGCGCCCCAGCCCTCCCGGCGCACCGCGGCGACCCCGCCGGTGAACGGCCGGACGTCCTCGAAGCCGCCCGGCACCACCACGGTGTCCTCGGCGTCGATCGCCATCCAGTCCGCCTCGCCGCCCCGGGAGACCCAGGCCAGGCCGTCGGAGAAGGCCCGCACCGCCGCGTACGAGGGACCGATCAGGGTGGTGCCGGCCTCGTCGATCAGCTCCCAGCCCGGGGCGTCGGGGCGGCGTACCCAGGCCAGGCCCTCGCGGAAGGGCTGCGCCTCGGCGTACCGGTAGTCGAGGACCAGCTCGCCGTCGGCGTCCGCGTACCCCCAGCGGTCCAGGCCACCGTCGAACGTGGGCACCGGGGACCGCCGCCCGCGCAGCACCTCCTCCCGGCTGCGGGGGTACGGCCCGAAGCCGCCCCGGGTGGCCGCCCGGGCGTGCACCGCGTCCAGGCAGACCCGGATCCGCTCGGTCAGCTCGGGATCGTCGGCCCGGCGCAGGTCCAGGGCGCGCTCGAAGTGCTCGCAGGCCTCCATCAGCCGGCCCTGGTCGTAGCAGGAACGGCCGGCGTGCTCGTGCAGCGCCGCCCGCAGCCGGTCCGGCAGTTCGGCAGAGTTGGCCTCGGCGAAGAGCCGGTCCGCCTCGGCGAACTCGCCCTTCCAGCGCAGCACCTCGGCCAGCCGGGCCCGGGCCAGCGCGGTGCGCCGCAGCTCGCCGGTCGCCTCCGCGTAGGTCAGGGCGAGCCGGCCGTCGGCGAGCGCGTCGTCCAGGTCGTGCACGACCCGGGAGACCACCGCCCGCAGGCTGAGCAGCCGCGCCCGGGCCCGGTTGTCGAGGGACGCGCCGAGCTTCTCGGTCAGCCGCCGGCGCAAGGCCCGCAGCTCGTCGGCGTCGTCGACGACCTCACGCAGCGTCTCGGGGTCCAGCCGCCACCGGTACGCGGCCAGCACCTGCTCCGGGTCGCCCTGCGGCGCGGCGGCCGGGCCCGTGGCCGCCTCGGCCGTGGGAGCGGCGGCCGGGGGCGCCGGCACCGGCCGGGTGGACTGGTCCGCGGCGTCGGCGGGCGGCCCGGAGATCGGCGCGGCGGACGGGGGCGACGCCGCCGGCGCGGCGTCCGTCGGTGCCGCAGCTTCCCGGACGGGCGCGGCGGCCTCGCCGGCGGTGTCGGTCCCGGGCGGGGCGGAGACCGGCCGGTTGGCCGGGTCGAGGCTGTCGAGGCCAGCCGCGGACGACGGTGCGTCCGGCATCGGCGCGGCGGGCTGTTCGGATACGTCGGCCGGCGGCCCGGAGACGGGCTGGGCCGGCGCGTCGACGGGCTGGGCCGGCGTGGAGACGGGCTGGGCCGGCGTGGAGACGGGCTGGGCCGGCGTGGAGACGGCCTCCGGTTCGGTCGTTGCCGCGGGAGTGGGTTCGGCCGGTGGTGCGGCCGCCGGTCGGGCCGGTTCGGCGTCGTCCGGCTCGCTCCGCGCTGCCGCTTGATCATCGGCCGGTGAGGCGGAGATCGGGCGGGCCGGTGCCATCGAGGCGTCGGCCGGGGGCGCTGAGAGCGGTGCGACAGGTGCCATCGAGGCGTCGGCCGGTGGGGCGGAGACGGGTCGGGCGGGCGTCAGCGTGCCGTCGGCCGGTGGGGCGGAGACGGGTCGGGCGGGCGTCAGCGTGCCGTCGGTCGGCGGTGCTGAGACCGAGTCGCCTGGCTCGACGGTCTCGGTCGGCGGCGCGGAGATCGGGCGGGCAGCCCTGGGGGCGTCGGCCGGTGGCGTGTAGATCGGACGGTCGGCTACTTCGGGTGCATCTGTTGTCGTCTCAGCGACAACAGATGCACCCGAATCAGGTATCCCCGGATTTGCCGCTGCCGGCGTCAACGAGGCGTCGACCGGCGGTGCCGAGGTCGGGCGGCCTGCATCGACGGTGGCCGCCGGTGGGGCGGACATCGGCCGAGCGGGCTCCACGTTGCTGGCTGGTGGCGCGGGGGTCGGGCGGGTGGGTTCCGCAGCGCCGTCGGTCGGCGGCGCGGACACCGGGCGGGCCGGCGTCGAGGCGTCGGCCGGTGGCGCGGACACCGGGCGGGCCGGGGTCGAGGCGTTGGCTGGTGGCGCGGACACCGGACGGGCCGGCGTCGAGGCGTCGGCCGGTGGCGCGGACACCGGGGCCGACGGTCCGGGGACCTCCGCCGCAGGAGAGGAGACGAAGTGATCGCCGGTCGCGGCGGGATCGACCGGCAGTTGCTGGTCTGTCGCCGTGCCTGGGTGGGGCCAGACCGAAGGCCCCGTGAGCTGGTCCCGGCCGGCCTCGGCGATCGGCGTGGTCTGGTCGACCGGGCTGCTCCGGAAACCCGGGCCGGCCTGGTCGCTCGGTTCGGTCAGATCGGTCGCATCGAACTGGTCGCGCGGTTCGACGTGGTTGGGCGGTCCGGCCTGCACGGGAGGCCCGGCGTGTGGGGGGACAGCCGGCGTGGACGGCGGCGGCGTCGCGGGAGTCGACTCCGGCGACCAGGTGCCCAACTGACCGGCGGAGGGGTCGGACGAACGAGCGGCGTCACCCGGGACTCCGTCGGCGGCAGCGCTTCCGGCCACCGGCGGCGCCGAGAGCGGTCGGATCGCCGCCGCGTCCTGGGCGGCCGACGGCGCGGAGACCGGCTGGGCGGCCGGGGCCGGGACGGCGAGCTCCTCGGCCTCCGGCCACGCCGGGGCGGGTGGGGAGGACGGCTCCGGGGTGCTTCCCGGGGTGCCCCCGGCGGCCGTGATCCGGTCGCTGGCGTCGCTGACCGAGTCAGCCGTGCTCGCCGTCCCCGACGCGAGAGGCGCGGCCTCGACCGGCACCGCTGCGTCGGTCTCCCCGTCCGCCCACGACCGCTCCGGCGCGGTGGGCCCGAGCGGTCCAGCGGGCGCGACCACGGACTCCGGCCGCGAAGCGGCAACGGACCCGGCCTCGTCGGGTGGGGACGCGGGCGGCGCGGATACCGGCGGGTACACAGGTGGCGCGGAGACCGGCTGGAAGGCGGGTGGCGCGGAGACCGGCGGCGGCGCGGCAACGGACGCGGCCTCGTCGGGCGGGGACGCGGGTGGCGCGGAGACCGGCGGGGACGCGGGTGGCGCGGAGACCGGCGGGGACGCGGGTGGCGCGGAGACCGGTCGGAGGGCGGGTGGCGCGGAGACCGGCCGGTACGGCTCGCCGGCCGGGGAGGGCGCGACCGGACGTGCGTCCGTGGGGTGCCCGGACCGGGCGGCGTCGGTCGGCTGCCCGGGCGGGGCGGACACCGGAGTCACCGACGGCGGCTCCGCGCGCGGCGGGTCGGCCGGCGCCGGGAGCACGGCCGGCGCCGACGTGCCTGCCTCGGCTGCACGAGGCGGGCCGGACACCGGACGGTCGTTGCCGCGAGCGTCGGCCTCGTCGGCCGGGGATGGCGGCGGTACCGGGCGGGCGGGACGGAACCAGGCCTCGGAGGTGTTCCGCTCCGACCCGCGCGCCACCGGCGGTGCGGGGGTGGTGGGCTCCGGCGCCGGAGGGACGTACCGGCGCGGTTTGTCGGGGGTGATCTCCAGGGCCGGGCCGGGCGGCGCGGGAGCGGGACCGACGGGTCGCTGCGGCGCGATCCGGTCCCGGACCTCGGGCGTCGGTGGCGCGCCGGCGGGCGGCCCGGAGACGGGCCGGTGCCCGACGGACGGTCCCGGCACGGGCCGGTGCCCGACCGGCGCTACGGACACCGGTCGCTGGTCCGGCGCGGGGCCCGGCGTCGGCTGCTGTGCGGGCGGACGGCCCTGCGCCGGCGGCACCCGGTGGTCGGCAGGGTGGCGGGACTCCGGTCCCGGGGGACCGGACACCGGGCGCCGGTCGGCCGGAGGCGCGGACACCGACCACCGGTCGGCCGGGGGCGCGGACACCGACCACCGGTCGGCCGGGGGCGCGGACGTCGGCCGGTGGTCGGCCGGGACCGGGCGGGGGGCGGTCGGCGTGGGATCGCCGGGTGCGGTCGGGCGCGCCGCGGTCTCCGGGTGTGGCGGGAACTCCGGCCGGAGCCGGTCGGCCGGGGGCGGCGAGACGGGCGCGGTGCGGTCGGGGCCGGGTGGGGCCGAGGTGGGCCGGTCGCCGATCCGACCGGGCACACCGCCTGCGGCGGGCGACACCGGGCGCGGCGTACCGGGGACCGGGGGCGTGGACCCGGCGGTGAACGGCGGCGGACCGGCGGCCCGGCCGTGCGCGGCACGCGGGTCGGCCATCGGGCGACCGGGCCCGCCCACCGGGGGTACGCCCCAGACCGGCGCGCCTGAGGTGGGAGCCGGCGAGACGGGCGCGCCCGAGGTGGGGGCGGGCGAGACGGGGACGCCCGGCACCGGGCCGCCGGACGACGGCGTCCCGGGGACCGGTGCGGGTGAGATCGGACGGACCGGGCCGCCGGAGGACGGCGTCCCGGGGACCGGTGCGGGTGAGATCGGACGGACCGGGCCGCCGGAGGACGGTGCCGCGGGGACCGGTGCGGGTGAGATCGGACGGACCGGGCCGTGGGCGGCGGGCCGCTGCTCGTGCCAGGCCGGGCGGGTGGGCCGCTGCTCCGGTTGCCGGCCGTGCTCCGGCCCGGGTACGCCCCGGCGACCGCCGTCGCGGTCCGCGCCGGGACGGCCCCACTGCTCGTGGTACGCCTCGGCGGGCGGCGTCGCCTCGCGCGGCCGGCGGTCCGGGTACGCCTCGGCGCGGGCGGCCGCCTCGCGCGACGGTCCCCGCTCGTCGGGGTGGCGGCGCTCGTCGTACCCGCGCTGCCAGCGCTCCTCGGACCCGCGGGCCGGCGGACGACGCCCGTCGTCGTACCCGTCGGGCGCGGGCCGCTGCCCGTTGCGGCCGGGCCGGTCGTCGTACCCGTGGGGCATGGTCCGCTGCTCGGCGTACCCGTTGGGCGCGGGCCGGTCGGGGTAGCCGCGGGCGGGTGGGCGGTCGTCGTAGCCGCGGGGGGCCGACGGGTGCTCGTCGTGGCGCGGCCGGCGCTCGTCGGGCTCGCGGTACCGGCCGGGGGCCTCCTGGTCGGGGCGGGTCCGCCGGTCGGCCGGGAACTGCTCGTGACCGTCCCAGCGGCGGCCGTCCTCGGCCGGACGGCGGTCGTACCCGGCGGGCCGGGGCGACGGCGTCTCGTCCGGTTCGGGCATCCAGCCGGGCTCGCCACCACGGTGCGACTCGTGCCGGGGCCCGGGGGAGACCGGGGCGATCCCGGGGTGCTGGGGGCGGCCGTCGTACCGGTCGGGGGTGCCGCGGTCGCGGTGCCACGCCGCCTCGCGCGGCCGGTCGGCGACCTCGGGGTGACGGTCGGCCCAGGCGGTACGGGCGGCGCGCGGGGCCTGGGCCTCCGGCTCCGGCTGGCGGCGCTCCCGCTGCCAGGTCAGGTCGGACACCGGCCGCCGGTACAGGTCGTCGTTGCGCCGGTACGCCTCGTCGTCGTGATGCTGCTCGGCGGCCGGTTGGCCACCCCAGCGCGGCGGCTCCTCGTCGTGGTCGTCCCAGGACCGCCCGAGGTACGTCCCGTCGGGGCGGGTGGGGGCGAGCGG
>NZ_JBPQTL010000128.1:0-13838 GCF_051386295.1 Micromonospora sp. URMC 105
TCCGGGCGCAGGAGACGCGGTACGCGTCCATGTAGCCGTCCATCTTGGCGCTCAGTCTGGTGTTCAGCGTGGCGGCGGCGAGCACCGATCCGGCCAGGGCCGCGCTGAGTCCGAGGGTGGCCAGGAGGCGGTTCTGCTGCATGACGGGTGTCCCTTTCGCGGGGAAGGATTCGGGGGGGTGGACGCCCGGGGCCGGATCCGCTGACCCGGCCCCGGGGCGGATCAGAAGATGCGGTCGAAGGCGGACCAGTTGTTGCTGATCGCTCCGGCACCGGAGGAGAACCCGCCCGAGCCGTTGCCGCGGTACAGCCACAGGTCCTTGGTGCCGGAGGCACGGGCCAGCACGTCGCCGTCCCCGTCGCGGTCGAAGTCGCCGACTGAGAAGATCATGTCGAAGGCCGACCAGTTGTTGCTGATGGCCGCGCCGGTGCCCGAGGTGAAGCCGCCGGAGCCGTTGCCCCGGTACAGGTGCAGGTCCTTGGTCGAGGCGTTGCGGGCCAGGATGTCGGAGTCGCCGTCGCCGTCGAAGTCGCCCGGGGAGAGGATCCGGTCGAACGCGGACCAGTTGTTGCTGAACGCCGCGCCGGTACCCGAGACGAAGCCGCCGGAGCCGTTGCCCCGGTACAGGTGCAGGTTCTTCGTCGAGGCGTTGCGGGCCAGCACGTCCGGGTCACCGTCGCCGTCGAAGTCACCCGCCGGGAAGATCATGTCGAACGCGGACCAGTTGTTGCTGATGGCCGCGCCGGTGCCCGAGGTGAAGCCGCCTGAGCCGTTGCCCCGGTACAGGTGCAGATCCTTCGTCGACGCGTTGCGGGCCAGCACGTCGGCGTCGCCGTCACCGTCGAAGTCACCGGCGTTGAACATGGTGTCGAAGGCCGACCAGTTGTTGCTGAAGGCCGCGCCGGTGCCCGAGGCGAAGCCACCGGAACCGTTGCCCCGGTACAGGTGCAGGTCCTTCGTCGACGCGTTACGGGCCAGCACGTCGGCGTCGCCGTCACCGTCGAAGTCGTTGTTCACCACCGCGCCGTCGCGGATCCGGTTGTAGTGCAGCCCGACGAAGCCCTCGCTCGCGTACCAGGACCGGTTCTGGATGATGTGCCGGCCCTCCTTGCCGGTGCCGTACTCGTCGTAGACCCACATCTGGGTCCGGTCGGCGTTGGCCCACTTGTCGAAGAGCGCGACGTGCCCGTAGCTCTCCCCGAGGATGGCGTCGCCGGGTCGCAGCGAGCCGAGGCTGATCCTCGTGGTGTCACCGAAGTCCGCCAGGTCGCCGGTGTTCCGGTCCCAGCCGTCGCCCTTCTTCGGCAGGTGCCAGGCCATCGAGACGAAGCCCGAGCAGTCCGGCCGGTAGTAGTGCCCGTCCCCGTCGGATTTCTGGTTGGACTGGCTCTGGCTGTAGACGACGCCGTAGGTGTCCATCCACCACTTCGCCCGGGCCAGCACCTCCGTCCGCGTGATCGAGCCGGCCACCACGGACGCCTGCGCCGGCGCCGCCGTGGTGGTGAGACCGACGGCGACCGTGCCCGTGGTGGTCGCCACCAGCACCAGGCCGGCGGCCATCATTCGCAGCAGCCGGTCGCGCATCCTCAACTTCCGCATCGTCGAACTCCTCAATTCGTGCGGCGGTTGTCGCCGCTGATGCAAGGAGGTTCGGCGGGTGGTCTGCAGGATCAGGCCAGGGCCGCTGCAACGCGGTCTACAGCGGATTACAGGACGGACTACAGAACGGGCGGGCGCGCCTCGGCCAGCTCCGCCGCCAGTTCGCCGCGCTCGCGGGCGCCGTGGTCCTCGAAGACCCGCAGCGCCTCCCGGGCCAGCCGGCCCGCGTCGTCGTGGCCCCGGATCGCGGCCAGCTGGGCCAGGTTCCGCAGCACCCGGGCGCGGGGCAGCGCGAGCTCCAACTCGTCCCAGAGCCGCAGTGAGGCCCGCAGGTGCCGCTCGGCGTCGGCCAGCTCCCGCCGGGACAGGTGCAGCTCGCCGAGGACCCGCAGGGTGGCCGCCTCCCCCCAGCGGTCACCGGCGCGGCGGCTGGTGCCCAGCGACCGTTGCAGCAGGCCGAGCGCTTCGGTGCTGCGGCCGAGCCGGACCAGGGCCTTGCCGACCGCGCGGTCCCCGTACGCCGCCAGCAGGCTCTCGTCCAGCTCGCGGAAGGTGTCCCGGGCGCGCACGGCGAGCGCCAGCGCCTCCCGCAGCTCGCCGCAGGCCCGGTGGTGCAGCGACAGCATCCGCCAGGTCAGCGCCACGCCCCGCCGGTCGCCGAGCCCCTGGTAGACGCGCATCGCCACCTCCAGGTCGGCCCGGGCGGCGGGCAGGTCGCCCTGTTCCAGCCGGACCGCCCCGGCCAGCCGCCGGACGTCCGCCAGCACCGCGTCGTCGCCGAGCTGACGGGCGATCGGCTCGGCGCAGCCGAGGAAGTACAGCGCCTCGGCGAACCGGCACTGCTCCCGGCACGTCGCCCCGAGCGCGGTCAGGGTGAGCGCCTCCTCGTGCCGGTGCCCACCCTCGCGGAACGCCTCCAGCGCCTGGGTCAGGTACTGCGCCGACTCGGCGTACCGGTCCTGGGCGCAGCGGAGCTGACCGAAACCGGAGAGCAGGACGGCCTCACCGTGCCGGTTGCCGTTGCGCCGGGCGGCGGCCAGCGCCACGTCGTGGGTACGGGTCCAGCTCTCGAACCGGCTCGCGGTCGCGTACGGGAAGGTGGACAGCAGCGAGGCCAGGTCGCAGGCCTGCTGGTCCAGCCCGCGCTCGGCGGCGACCTCCACCGCCCGGACCAGCGAGTCGTGTTCCGTGGCGAACCAGCTGCGCGGCTGGTCGAGCACCCGCTCCACGAGGTCACCCAGGGCCCGGCCGGCCCCGGCGGGCGGCGGGCCGGTCGACGCGCTGCGGCGTACCGCGTCGATCAGCCAGAGCCAGGTGGTGGTCACCCGGCTCACCAGCTCCCGCAGCTCCGGCTCCGGATGCTCGGCCTCGGCGCGCTCGCGGGCGTACAACCGGACCAGGTCGTGCAGCCGGTAGCGGAGGTGACCGGTGCCGTCGACCTGGACGAATTCCGCGAGCTGCGCGTCCATCAACCGCTCGATGGCCTGCTCGGCCTCCTCCTCGCCCAGGTCGAGGGCGATCGCCGCCACCCAGGCCGGGAAGTCGGGCAGGCCCAGCAGGCCCAGCACCCGCAGCACGGCCGCGTCCCCGGCCTCCAGGCCGCGGTAGCTCAGCCCGATGCTGGCGCGTACCTCCTGGTCGCCGATGGCCAGCTCGTCCAGCCGCCGCCGCTCGTCGGCGAGGCGGTCGGCCAGCAGCTTGAGCGGCCACCGCTGGCGGCTGGCCAGCCGCGCCCCGGCCACCCGGATGGCGAGGGGCAGGCCCCCGCACTGCTGGACGATGCGGCCGGTGGAGACCTCCTCGGCGGCGGCCCGGTCCGCGCCGACCAGCCGGGCGAGCAGCTCGACGGACTCCTGCTCGGGCAGCACCGCCAGCTCGGTGAGGACCGTGCCGGCGAGTCCGCCGAGTGGACTGCGCGAGGTGACCACCACGACGCAGCCGACCGTGCCGGGCAGCAGTGGCCGGATCTGCTGCTCGGTGGCGGCGTCGTCGAGCAGGATCAGGGTGCGCTGCCCGGCCAGCCGGGTGCGGTAGAGCTCCACCCGCTCCTCGGTGCCGTCGGGGAGCCGGTCGGCGGCCGTGCCGAGGGCCAGCAGGAACCGCCCGAGCACCTCCCGCGGCTCGACCGGGGTCCCGCTCATCCCGCGCAGTTCCGCGTAGAGCTGGCCGTCCGGGAAGCTGGCGGTGACGTCGTGCGCCACCTGCGCGGCGAGCGTCGACTTGCCTACCCCGCCCGGTCCGACGACCACCTGGATCGGGGCGGGCCGATCGGCGGTGGCGGCGGTGAGTTCCTGCGCCAGCCGGGTGCGCTCGGCGCCCCGGCCGGTGAAGTCGGCCGGCACCGGCGGAAGCTGCGCCGGCACCGCCCGGGCCGGCCGGGTCGCCGGACCGGGTGACACCGGAGCCGAGGTGAGGCTCGGCGCGCCCCGGTCGGCGGGCATGGTGGGCGCGAGCGGCGGCCGGTCCCGCTCGGGTTCGTCGCGGAGGATCGCCTCGTGGATCGCCTGGATCGCCGGACCCGGTTCGATGCCCAGCTCCTCGACCATCGCCTCGCGGCCGTCCCGATAGACGGCGAGCGCCTCCGGACGCCGTCCCAGCCCGCTCAGCGCCCGCATCAGCTGCCCCCGCATCCGTTCCCGGAACGGGTGCCGGCGGACCAGGTCGGTCAGCTCGGCGGCCACCCGCTCGGTCCGGCCCAGCAGCAGCTCGATCCCGGTGCGCTCCTCGACCGCGGTCAGCCGCAGCTCCTCCAGGCGGGCGGCCTCGCCGGCGAGCAGCTCGCTCTCCACCCCGCCGAGCGCCGCGCCCCGCCACTGTCCCGCGGCGCGGTGGAGCAGCTCGACGGCCTCGTCGTGGCGGCCGGCGGCGCCGGCCCGGCGCCCCTGGGCGAGGAGCTCCTCGAAGAGGTCACGGTCGAGAGTGGCCGCACCGACGCGGATCAGGTAGCCGGGCGACCGGGTGACGATCGCCGTGCCGACGCCGCCGCCCAACGACCGGCGCAGGGTGGAGACGTACGTCTGCAGGACGGCGCGGGCGGTGCCCGGCGGCCCGTCGCCCCAGATGACGTCGACCAGGCGCTCCGCCGGCACCACGTGCCCGTGCTCGACCAGGAGCGCGGCCAGCAGCGTGCGCGGCTTGACGCCGCCGAGCTGGACCGGATGGTCACCGATGGTGGCCTCGACGGGCCCGAGCAGGCGGAACTCCATGACCGAACCGTCCCCCGTGACAATTTGGCACACCTGATCGACGATCTTATTTGTCTCATCGATCGTGATGGATCAGCCGTTCGGTCGACCCGAGGTGTTCGGACGACCACCGGAGGTGATCACGGCCGGCGACCCTGCGACGCCACCCCGGGCCGGGCGGGATCGGCGAAGATGGGGAACGCGACTGTCGGAGGGAGACGGGAATGAAGGCGATCGTGTACGAGCAGACCGGCGATCTCTCGGTGCTGAAGCTGGTGGACCGGCCGGTGCCGGAGCCGGGGCCGGGCGAGGTGCTGGTCCGGCTGGCGGTCGCCGGGGTGAACCCCACCGACTGGAAGGGGCGCCGCTCCCGGCCGCTGCCAGCCGGCTGGCAGACCCCCGGGCAGGACGGCGCCGGGGTGGTCGAGGCGGTCGGCGAGGGTGTCGACCAGATCCTGATCGGCCGGCGGGTCTGGGTCTGGGAGGCCGCCTGGCAGCGCCCCTGGGGCACCGCCGCCGAGTACACCGTGGTCCCGGTCCGCCAGGCGGTATCCCTCGGCTCCGCCTCCTTCGACCTGGGCGCCTGCCTGGGCATCCCGTTCCTCACCGCGCACCGGTGCCTGACCGCCGGCGAGTACATGCCGACCAAGCTGCACGCGGGTGCGCTGAGCGACCACGTGGTGCTGGTGCAGGGCGGGGCGGGCGCGGTGGGCAACGCGGCGATCCAGCTCGCCCGCTGGGCCGACGCCTGCGTCATCGCCACAGTGAGCAGCCCGGGAAAGGCGCAGCTCGCCGCGGCGGCCGGCGCGTCCTTCGTGATCGACTATCGGCGACAGGACGTGGTCGAGGAGGTCCGCAAGATCGCCCCCGACGGGGTGCACACCATCGTCGAGGTCTCCGCCGCCCGCAACGCCGCCGCCGACGTGCAGGTGCTACGCCCCGGCGGCGCGGTCTGCGTGTACGCCGACGACGGCGGGGACGAGGTCACCCTGCCGATCCGGCCGCTGATGGTGCCGAACGCCCGCTGGCAGTTCGTACTCGTCTACACCGAGCCGGCGGCGGCCAAGGCGCGGGCGCTCGCCGACGTGGCGGCGGCGGTCGAGCAGGGGGCGGTACGCGTCGGCGCGGAGGCCGGGCTGCCGCTGCACCACTACGCGCTGGCCGACACGGCCGCCGCGCACGAGGCGGTGGAGCGCTCGGTGGTCGGTAAGGTGCTGATCACCACCAGCGAGCAGTGACGGTCACTCGGCGCGGGCCTGGGCGACCGAGGCCCGCACCAGCTCGGTCAGCACGTCGAGATCGACGTCGGCGAGCCGCTTGACGTAGAGGCAGCCCTTGCCGGTGGTGTGCCGGCCCAGCCGGGCCAGCAACTGCTCCTTCTCGCCGAACTCCTCGGCGAGGTAGAGGGTGGTGGCCGCCTTGCGCGGCGAGAACCCGACCAGGAACCAGTCCAGCTCGCGCCCGCTGGCGTAGCGCAGGTGCCGCTGCCCGAAGCCGACGATGGCGTCGCCCCACATGGTCGGCGGCTCGCCGGTGACCTGTCGCATCAGGTCGCGGACGACGAGGGCGTCGCGGCGGCGGGTCTCGTCCGGCACCGCGGCGAGGAAGTCGTCCGCGCTGGCGTCGGTCGGGGCGGTCTTCAGGGTGGCCATGACGTCTCCGAGGTCGGCGGCGGGACCGGCCCAGGACGGCCGGATCGCTGCCGATGGTACGAGCCGCCACCGACACCAGGGCCGCTGAGCTGGGCGGATTTCCACGTCATCGGGACAGAGGCGAACATGTTTCGCAAGAATGACTGTGCGGGTCGCCCCGCAGAGAGCGGGCGGCCCCGGCGCGGTGCGAACGCCGGGGCCGCCCCTGGGGAGGGATGTCTCAGGAGTACGTCCCTGCCCCATACGGCGACGGTGCGCCGGAAAACGTTACGGCCCGGTGAGTTCCCGGACCTCGAGCCCGCCGTCGGCGTACCGGGAGCGGACCACCTTCTTGTCGAACTTGCCCACGCTGGTCTTCGGCACCGCGTCGATGAAGGCCCACCGTTCCGGCAGTTGCCAGTGCGCCACCGACTTCGCCAGGAACGCCCGCAGCTCCTCCGCGGTCACCGTGGCACCCTCGCGGATCACCACCGTGGCCAGCGGACGCTCGTCCCAGCGCGGATCGGGCACCCCCACCACGCAGGCCTCCTGCACGTCCGGGTGGGCCATCAGCGCGTTCTCCAGCTCCACCGAGGAGATCCACTCCCCGCCCGACTTGATCACGTCCTTGGCCCGGTCGGTGAGGGTGATGTAGCCGTCCGGCGAGAGGGTTCCCACGTCACCGGTACGCAGCCAGCCGTCGCGGAACTTCTCCTCGTCCGGTGCCTCGTCGCCGACGTACCGGGCGGTAACCCACGGCCCGCGGACCTCCAGCTCCCCGACGGACGTCCCGTCGGCGGGCAGCGGTTCGCCCAGCGGGCCGACGATCCGCGCCTCGACGCCGGCCGGCACCCGGCCCTGGGTGTAGCGGTAGCGCCAGGCGTCGTCGCCGGTGGCCCCGGCCGGCGGCCGGGAGACCGAGCCCAGCGGCGACATCTCGGTCATCCCCCAGGCGTGGATCACCTCGATGCCGTGTCGCTCGGCGAACGCGTGCATCAGCGCGGGCGGGCAGGCCGATCCGCCGACGATCACCTCCGTCAGCGAGGAGGTGTCCACGTCGTGGTTGTCCAGGTAGGTCAGTAGGTCGTTCCAGATGGTCGGCACCGCGCCGGCCAGGGTGGGCCGCTCGGCGGCGATCATCTCGGCGATCGGCGCGGCCTGGAGGAACCGGTCCGGCATGATCAGCGACGCGCCGGAGAGGAAGGCCGCGTACGGCAGGCCCCACGACATCGCGTGGAACATCGGCACGATGGCCAGTTCCCGGTCGACCGGCCCCAGCCCGAAGCCCTCCGGCATGCAGACCTGCAACGAGTGCAGGTAGATCGAGCGGTGCGAGTAGGCCACGCCCTTGGGGTTGCCGGTGGTCCCGGAGGTGTAGCAGAGGGCGGCAGCGTCCCGCTCGTCCACCTCCGGCCACTGGTAGCTGTCGGGGCGGCCGGCCAGCAGCTCGTCCCAGTGGTGCAGGGTGATCCGGTCGCCGGCCGCCGCGACCAGCGGCGCGGGGTCGCCGCCGCCGACCACCACCACGTGCCGCACCGTGGTCATCTCGCCGATCACCCGCGCCAGCAGCGGGATCAGCGTCGAGTCGACCAGCACCACCCGGTCCTCGGCATGGTTGGCGATGTAGGCGACCTGGTCGGGGAAGAGCCGGATGTTCAGGGTGTGCAGCACGGCGCCCATGCTGGGCACCGCGAAGTACGCCACCAGGTGCTCGTTGTTGTTCCACATGAAGGTGGCGACGCGTTCGTCGCCGGTCACCCCGCACTCGTCGCGCAGGGCGTGGGCGAGCCGGGCGGCGGCGCGGCCGACCTCGGCGTACGACATCCGGCGCGGTTCGGCGCCGGTCCACGTGACGACCTCGGCCGCGCCGTGCACTCCTGCGCCGTGTTCGAGGATCCGGGAGACCTGGAGAGGGGCGTCCATCATCGTGCTACGCATGGATCACAAGCTAGTGTCGCCGGTCACAGCTTGGGAACCCCCGGAACTCCGGAGCAGCCACGGGGAAGCTGCGTAGATTGTCCCAGTGAGCATCTCGTGGGCCGACTCGTACGTGGGGCAGTTGCGCGCCCTGGCCGGTGACCGAACGCTGATGTTCGTCGGGGCCCGCGCCGTGGTCCGGGACAACGCGGGCCGGGTGCTGCTGATCCAGCGCTCGGACAACGGCCACTGGGCGCTGCCGGCGGGCGCGATGGAGCTGGGCGAGTCGATCGCCGACTGCGCGGTACGCGAGGTCCGCGAGGAGACCGGGCTGCGCGCGCTGCGGGTCAGCGCCTTCGCCCTCTACACCGGGCCGGACCGCACCCACACCAACATGTACGGGCACACGTACCAGATTTTCACCACCGCGTTCCGGGTCGAGGACTGGGACGGCGACCTGGCCCGGATCACCGACGAGACCACCGACGCGGCCTTCTTCGCGCGCGACGCGTTCCCCTCGCCGCTGTCGGCCTCGGTGCCGGAGACCCTCGCCGACCTCGACGTCTTCGAGCAGACCAACCGGCTCATCCTGAAGTAGTCCCGGCCGCGACCGGCTCGGGCCGGCCCGCCGCGACCGGCGCCGGCCGCGCGCCGGTGCATTCCGCGCCGACGCCGGCGGCCACCACGAAGGCGATCCCGGCCACCGCCGCGACGCCCGGCACCTGGTGCAGCGCGACCAGGCCGATGACCAGTGCGATCGCCGGCTCCAGGCTCATCAGCGTGCCGAACGCGGCGGTGGTGAGCCGGCGCAGCGCGAGCAGTTCCAGCACGAACGGCACCACCGGCAGGAGCAGGGCCAGCCCCAGCCCGGCCAGCAGCACCTGCCAGGTGAGGTCACCGAGGACGCCCGGACCGACCACCACGGTGGCGACCACGGCGGCCACCGGCATCGACACGGCCAGGCCCCGGATGCCGGAGACCTCGTCGCCCACCCGCTGGGTGAGCAGGATGTACGCCGCCCAGCAGGCGCCCGCGGCCAGGGCGAGAACGACGCCCACCGGGTCCACACCGCCCCGCCACGGCTCGGTGAGCAGCAGCACGCCCACGGCGGCCAGCGCCGGCCAGAGCTTCGTCCCGCCCCGGCCCCGGGCGACCGCCACGCCGAGCGGGCCGAGGAACTCCAGCGCGCTCGCCGTGCCCAGCGGCAGGCGGGCCACTGCGGCCATGAACAGGATGGTGACTCCGGCGGTCACCACGCCGAGCGCCACGCAGGACAGCAGGGCGCGCCGGGTGAAGCCGGCGGGGCGGGGGCGGACCACCGCGAGCAGCAGCACGCCGGCCCAGGCCAGCCGCAGCCAGGCGGCCCCTTCGGGCCCCACCTCGTCGAAGAGGGAGACCGAGGCGGCCAGGCCGAGCTGGACGAAGAGCATCGACGCGACGGCCATCGAGGCGCCGCTGCGGGTGGTAGCCATGCCCCCCAGTAGAGCCGCTGCCTACCGTTCACGTCCACGTGTCATTGCTGGACGAACCATTCGGCAATCGTGAACAATCGACGCCGTGGACCTCCGCCGCCTGCGCCTGCTGAGCGAGCTGGCCCGGCTCGGATCGATGCGCGAGGTCGCCGACGAGCTGGGCGTCACCACGTCCACGGTCTCGCAGCAGCTCGCCACGCTCGCCCGCGAGGTCGGCGCGACCCTGATCGAGCCGCAGGGCCGCCGGGTCCGGCTCACCCCCGCCGGCCGGCGGCTGGCCGAGCACGCGGTGACCATCCTCGCCGCCGTCGACGCGGCCCGGCTGGATCTCGACCCGCGCGCCGAGCCGGCCGGCACCGTCCGGGTCGCCGGTTTCGCCACCGCCGTCCGCCGGTCACTGCTACCGATCACCGCCCACCTCGCCGCCCGCCACCCGCAGGTCCGGCTGCGCATCCACGAACACGAACCGGCCGAGGCCTTCGCGCTGCTGGCGACCGACGACGTGGACCTCGCCCTGACCTACGACTACAACCTCGCACCGGCGCCCGTCGACCGGACGCTGGAGGCGACGCCGCTCTGGTCGGCGCCGTGGAGCCTCGGCGTACCGGCCGACGACGTCCCGGACGGCCCGGACGACGCCGCAGCCGTCTTCGGCCGCTTCCGCGACCACAGCTGGATCGTCAACTCCCGCTACACCGCCGACGAGGTGGTCGTCCGGACCATCGCCTCGATGGCGGGCTTCGAACCCCGGATCGGGCACCGCGCGGACAGCCTGGAACTCGTCCAGGACCTGATCGTCGCCGGGCTCGGGGTCGGGCTGCTCCCCGCCGACCAGCCGACCGTTCCCGGCGTACGCCTGCTCCCGCTCACCGGCCCGCAGGCCCGGCTGCGCTCGTACGCGGTCACCCGCCGGGGCCGTACGGGCTGGCCGCCGCTGGCGCTGATCCTCGACCTGCTCGCGGCCGTACCCGCATAGCGGGCGCTCAGAGCATCGTCTGCGACTTCGCCTCCATCTCGGCGGCGGCCTCCTCCTTCGACTCCCTCGTCAGCGGCTTGCCCCCGGGAGCGGCGGCCTTTCCACCAAGCGGGTCGGCGCCACCGGTCGCGCCCTGCGGACCGGCCCCGCGCAGCTCGTCGTCCGGCAGGGCCAGGGTGACCAGCACCGCCACGACGGCGATCAGGCCGGCGGTCAGGAAGACCAGGTCCAGCGATTCGACGAAGGCGGCCTGGATGGCGGCCCGCACCGGCTCCGGCAGGGCCAGGATCGTCGCCGGGTCGTTGATCGAGATGTCGGCACCGCCACTGGCCGCGACGGCGGCGCGCTGGTCCGGCGGGAGCTGGGCGATCGCGGCCGGCAGCCGGTCGGCGAGCTGCCCGGTGAGCCGGGAGGAGAGCACCGCGCCGAGGATCGCCACCCCGAACGCGCCCCCCAGCGACCGGAAGAACGTCGCCGCCGAGGTGCCGGCCCCCAGGTCCCGGACGTCGACCGCGTTCTGCACCCCCAGGATCAGCGACTGCATGCACAGGCCCAGCCCGACGCCGATCACCACCATGAAGCCGAACGCCACCCAGAGCGAGGTGTCCACCTCCAGCCGGGTGAAGAGCAGCGTGCCGACCAGCAGCACCACCGAGCCGACCACCGGAAACCACTTGTACCGGCCCATTCGGCTCATCGCCCGGCCGGTGAGGACCGAGGTGACGATGATCCCGGCCATCATCGGCAGCATCAGCAGACCGCTGCGGGTCGGCGAGGCGCCCTTGACGATCTGGAGGTAGAGCGGGATGAAGATGATCGACCCGAACATCACCAGACCGAGCACGAAGCCGGCCGAGTTGGCCAGCGCGAAGGTGGCGCTGCGGAACAGCCGCAACGGCAGGATCGGCTCGGCGACCCGGGCCTCCTGGGCCACGAACGCCACCGCCAGCACCGCCCCGGCGACGAAGAGCCCGACGATCACGCCGGAGCCCCAGGCGTACTCGTTGCCGCCCCAGCTCAGCGCCAGCAGCAGCGCGCTCACCCCGGCCACCAGCAGCCCCGCGCCGAGCCAGTCGATCGCGTGCTCCCGCCGCTGATACGGGATCAGCCGCATCACGTGGTAGCAGACCACGATCGCCAGGATCGCCAGCGGCACGTTGATGTAGAAGATCCACCGCCAGTTCGTCTCGGCGAAGTAGCCACCCACCAGCGGCCCGGCCACCGACGACAGCCCGAAGACCGCGCCGAAGAGCCCCTGGTAGCGGCCCCGCTCCCGGGGTGAGACCACGTCCGAGATGATGGTGAACGCCAGGGTCAGCAGGCCGCCCGCGCCGACGCCCTGGATGCCCCGGGTGACGATCAGCTGGGTCATGTCCTGCGACAGGCCGGCCAGCAGCGAGCCGAGCAGGAACGTGCCGATCGAGAAGAGGAAGACCGGCCGGCGCCCGTACAGGTCGGCCATCTTGCCGTACAGCGGGGTGGAGGCGGTGGAGGCGAGCAGGTACGCGGTCACCACCCACGAGTAGTGGTTGATGCCGCCCAGCTCGCCGACGATGGTGGGCAGCGCCGTACCGACGATGGTCTGGTCGAGCGCGGCCAGCAGCATCCCGGTCATCAGGCCGAACATCAGCAGGCGGATCTGGCGGGCGTTCAGCACCGGGCTGCCCTGGGCTTCCGTGGTCATCCCGCCTTCTTTCCCGGCCCGTGCGGAACATGCGTCCGGCTCGGAAAAGGCGTCGACAGGCCGGGCGGCGCTCGACCACCATGGGCGCCCGTGAGACTGCTCCGCCGGCTGGCCCTGGATCTCACGCCGCTGCGTACCTCGCGGGACTTCCGGCTGGTGTTCGGCGCGGCGGGGGTGTCCGGCTTCGGGTCGTTCATCACGTACGTGACGCTGCCGTACCAGGTGTACCAACTGACCGGCGATCCGCTGCTGGTCGGTTTGCTCGGCGTCTGTGAGCTCGTACCCCTGCTCGTGATGGCCTTCGTCGGCGGCGCGCTCGCCGACTACCTGGACCGGCGGCGGCTGGTCCTCGGCGGCGAGATCGGCTTCACGCTGCTCTGCGGGGTGCTGCTGGTCAACTCGCTCTCCGCGACGCCGCAGCTGTGGCTGCTCTACGTGGTGGCGGCGGCGACCGCGGCGCTGGACGGGTTGCAGCGCCCGGCGCTGGAAGGGCTCACCCCCCGAATCGTCCCGCCCGACCAGATCCCGGCGGCCGGCGCGCTGAACTCGCTGCGCATGGACGTGGCGCAGCTCGGCGGCCCGGCCGTCGCGGGCGTGCTGATCGCCTCCGTCGACCTGGCCTGGGTGTACGCCATCGACCTGGCCACCTTCGCGTTCTCGCTGGCCTGCCTGGCGCTGGTCCGGGCGGTGCCACCGCCGCCGGCCGCCGACCGGCCGTCGCTGCGCTCGGTGGCCACCGGTCTGCGGTACGCCCGCAGCCGCCCCGAACTGCTCGGCACCTACCTGGTCGACATCAACGCGATGTTCTTCGGCATGCCGCAGGCGCTCTACCCGTTCATGGCGGAGAAGCTGGGCGGCCCGGCGGTGCTGGGGCTGCTCTACGCCGCACCGGCGGCCGGCTCGCTGCTCGCCACGGTCAGTTCCGGCTGGGTGAAGCACGTTCACCGGCACGGGCTGATGGTGGTGCTCGCGGCGGGCGCCTGGGGGCTCGCGGTGGTCGGCTTCGGCCTGTCCGGCTGGCTCTGGCTGGCGCTGCTGTTCCTGGTGCTGGCCGGGGCGGCGGACATGGTCTCCGGGCTGTTCCGGATGACCATCTGGAACCAGACCATCCCCGACCACCTGCGTGGCCGGCTCGCCGGCATCGAGATGCTGTCGTACTCGACCGGTCCGCTGCTCGGCCAGCTCCGCTCCGGCCTGGTCGCCCGCACGCCGCTCGGCGTCAACGGCTCGATCGTCTCCGGCGGCGTCCTCTGCGTCCTCGGCACCGTCGTCCTGGCCGCCGCCCTCCCCGCCTTCCTCCGCTACGACGGCCGCGACGGCCTGGCCCGCAAACAGGCCGAAGACGCCGCCTGGGCAGCCCGCTCCACCCCCACC
>NZ_JBPQTL010000129.1:0-13745 GCF_051386295.1 Micromonospora sp. URMC 105
GGCGCGACCGGGTGACCGATCCCGAGCTGCGCACCATGGTCGCCGCCATCGAGGTGACCGAGGCCGACGAGCTGGCGACCATGCGCGTCTGGCTGCGCGACGCCGGCCCGGCCGCCACCGCCTCGCGGCACGACCACCGCGGTCACCTCGCCGCCCCGGCAGAGCTCGCCCGGCTGCGGACCGCCCCGGCCGGCCAGGTGGACGCCGTGCTGCGCCGGCTGCTCGGCGGCCATCAGCAGGAGGCCGCCGACCTGTCCCGGGCGCACCTGGCGACCGCGACCGACCCCCGGGTGCGCGAGCTGGCCCGGCGGGTCGAGCAGTCGCGTACCGCGCAGGTGCGCCTGCTCACGACCGGGATCACGCCGGCGTAGCTCGACGCCATGTCGGCCGAACGGCGGTATGGGCGCGACCAGGACACCGCCACCTCGCCGACATGGCGTCGATCATCCGGCCAGGGGCGGCCGATCCGCCGGGGCCCGGTGGGTCAGGCGTCGGTGCGCGGCTCCAGCCGGATCGACAGCGAGTTGACGCAGTGCCGGGTGTCCTTCGGGGTGAAGCCTTCGCCGTGGAAGACGTGCCCGAGGTGGCTGTCGCACCGGGCGCAGCGGATCTCCGTACGGCTCATGCCGAGGCTGCGGTCCTCGATCTCCTTGACCCGGCCGGGGATGGCGTCGTCGAAGCTCGGCCAGCCGCAGTGCGAGTCGAACTTGGTGTCGCTGGAGAAGAGCTCCAGGCCGCAGGCCCGGCAGTGGTAGACGCCGGGGGTCTTGGTGTCGACGTACTCGCCCGTCCAGGGTGGTTCGGTGCCCGCCTCACGCAGCACCCGGAACTCCTGCGGGCTCAGCCGGACCCGCCACTCTTCCTCGGTGCGGGGCAGTTCGTTCTTGTCGAGACTCACCCGTCAACGGTACGTCGGATGTCGGGGGCGTCGCATATGGTCGCGGAATGGGCGGCTCCTCGAAGGCGACGGTGACCGAGATCGAGGTCGCCGGGCGCACCGTCCGGCTGACCAGCCCCGACCGGGTGATCTTCCCGGGCCGTGGCTTCACCAAGGCGGACGTCTTCCACTACTACCTCGCCGTCGGCGACGGGATCATGCGCGCCCTGCGGGACCGCCCCACCACGCTCCAGCGCTTCCCCGAGGGCGTCGAGGGGGAGATGTTCTTCCAGAAGCGGGTGCCCACCCGGGGCGTCCCGCCGTGGGTGCGCACCGCGACGATCACCTTCCCCAGCGGGCGCAGCGCCGACGAGCTCTGCCCGGCCGACCTCGCCCACGTCGCCTGGGCCGCCCAGATGGGCACCATCGTCTTCCACCCCTGGCCGGTGCGGGCCGCCGACGTCGACCGCCCCGACGAGCTGCGCATCGACCTCGACCCGCAGCCGGGCACCGACTTCGCCGACGCGGCGACCGCGGCCGGCGAGGTGCGCGCGCTCCTGGCCGAGCTGGGCGCGACCGGCTGGCCGAAGACCTCCGGCGGCCGGGGCGTGCACGTCTACCTGCGCATCCAGCCCCGCTGGACGTTCACCGAGGTGCGCCGGGCCACCATCGCACTGGCCCGCGAGCTGGAGCGGCGCCGCCCCGACCTGGTCACCACCGCCTGGTGGAAGGAGGAGCGGGGCCGGCGGGTGTTCGTCGACTACAACCAGATGGCCCGGGACCGGACGATCGCCTGCGCCTACTCGCTGCGTGCCAACGGCCGCGCCACCGTCTCCACCCCGGTCACCTGGGAGGAGCTGCCCGACGTGGAGCCGGACGACTTCGACCTGCGCAGTGTGCCCGTCCGTCTCGCCGAGCGGGGCGACCCGCACGCCGGCATCGACGACAGCCCGTTCGACCTCACTCCGCTGCTCGAGTGGGCCGAGCGCGACGCCGCCGCCGGTCAGGGCGACATGCCGTACCCGCCGGACCATCCGAAGATGCCGGGCGAGCCGAAGCGGGTGCAGCCGAGCCGGGCGAAGCGGACCGCCGACGACCCCGTCTGATCAGGCGAGACACCGGCCCGCTCCCCCCACCCCGGGCGGGGCGGGGGGAGCGGGCCGGCTGCGGCTCAGGCGAAGTCGAACACCAGCGGGAAGGCGAGGACGACCGTCCAGGCCCAGATCGCGTACACGACGACGTAGCGGGTCTGCCAGCGTTCCAGCCGGGCGAAGGGCATCCGGCCCCGCACGAAGCCGAGGAACAGCCAGGCCGACCACGCCAGGTTGGTGAGCAGGACGAGGTTCTCGCCCAGGGCCGCGGTCTTGTTGGGGCTGAAGCCCCACTCGGTGATCCGGCCGGTGATCGCCAGCAGCACCAGGACGTCGATGATCAGAGCGCTGACGACCAGCGCGAGCTGCACCCGGTCGAAGAGGCCGGGCCGGGCCGTCAGGTCACGGGCCGAGATGGCGTACAGCAGCAGGCCCAGCACGACGACGAGCAGCAGGTTGAACAGGATGAGCGCGTCCCGCTCGACGTCGATGCCGTTGTTGGTCCAGACGAAGGCGACCAGGAAGGCCAGCAGGGCGACCGCGAAGAGCGGGGTGAAGACCCGGGTCAGCACCGGCGCCATGTTCTCGATGACGCTCTGCTTCGCCTCGACCAGCCAGGCCGCCACGATGACCGCGGCCATGGCGCCGCACGGCAGCAGCCACGACTCGATGAACCCCTCGGCGTCGATGCCGATGGCCTGGAAGGTGCCCACCGTGAAGGCGGTGAGCACGCCGCCACCCAGCCCGATCAGGGCGAAGTAGATCAGCCACTCCCCGGTGAACCGGATGAAGTCCATCCGCCGCCGGCCCGAACGCCAGTCACCGCCCGCGTAAGCGACGCCGACCACCAGCCACAGCGCGAGCGGCAGGTGGATCGCCGTGAGCACGATGCTCTGCGAGTCGTCGGCCAGCGGATATGCGTTCGCGGCGACCGCACCGAGCACGAAGAGCGCCGCGAGCACCCCGATGACGCGCGGACCGACCCGGCGCTGCCACGCGAAGTAGGCGGCCAGCGCCGGCAGCGCGAAGAAGCTGACGTTGCGCGCGTAGAAGGCGCCGTGGTCGCCGGAGGCGAGGTCGAGCCCGAACAGGGCCGGCAGCTTGATCGCGAGCGCCGCGACGGCCGCGCAGAGCACCATGACCGGCAGCTCGCGCCGGGACCGGGCGGTGACCGGCGTGTCCGGCTCGCCGGGCAGCACGAGCTGCTTCCACAACCGCTCGGAATGCTCGCGGGCGAACTCCCGCGACAGCTCGTCGAGGCTGCCCATCCGCTTGACGGCGATGAGGAACGCCTCGTCGGCCCGCAGGCCCGCCTCGGTCAGCTCGGTGATCCGGTTGCGCAGGTGGTCTTCCAGCTCCTCGGCGTCGGTGTGGTGCAGCTCCCGGCGGCGGTCCGTGTAGGCCCGCCACTCGGCGATTTGGCCCTCCAGGTCGTGGTCGCTCGGCGCGGTCATCGTCCCGCCTCCCATGCCGGTGCCGGGATCGGCCCGATGGCCTGTGCCCGGTTCCAGACGCCCTTCAGGGCGTCGACGACCGCGGCCCACTGGCGGCGCTGCTCCGCGAGCTCGGCCCGGCCCTGCTCGGTGATGCGGTAGTACTTGCGGCGGCGTCCTCCGGGTGGGGTCTCCCACGCCGACTCCACGTGGCCGAGCCGCTCCAGGCGGTGCAGCAGCGGGTAGAGCAGGCCGTCGGTCCACTCCAGTTGCCCGCCGGACAATTCGTTGACCTGCTTGAGGATCGCGTAGCCGTAGCTCTCGCCGTCGGCGAGGATGCCCAGCACGAGTGGGGTCGCCGAGGCGGCGACGAGGTCTTTGGTGATGTGCATGTGACCGCCTAACCCTAGAACTGCAATGCATAGTAGTTCTAGGTATCGCGGTCACGCAATCGTCCGGCAGAGGCCCTAGCATCGCCGGCATGGCAACGAGGCTCGTTCAGATCAACATGAAGGCCCGGGACAACGCTGCGCTGGGCGGTTTCTGGGCGGAGGTGCTCGGCTGGGGAGTCTCCAGCGAGGAGCCCGGCGTGACCAACCTCGAACCCGAGGGCTTCGTCTACCCCGACCCGGTCGCCGTCTGCATCGACCTCGTCGTCTCCCCGGAACTTAAAGCGGTGAAGAACCGCGTGCACGTCGACCTCGCCACCACCTCGGCGGCCCATCAGGCGGAGGTGGTCACGCGCCTGAAGGATCTCGGCGCAACACTCGCCGACATCGGCCAGGGCGACGTCCCGTGGACGGTCATGGCCGACCCGGAGGGCAACGAGTTCTGCGTGCTGGACCCCCGACCGCGCTACCGGGACACCGGACCGATCGCCGCGGTGGTGGTCGACTGCGCGGATCCGCGAGCCATGGCCCGCTTCTGGAGCGAGGCCATGGACTGGACCCTGCACGAGGTGACCGACCACCACGCGGTACTGCGCTCCGCCAAGGGCGTCGGCCCGTATCTGGAGTTCATCCGCACACCCGACCCGAAGACCGGGTGGAACCGCGTCCATCTCGACGTCCGCCCGTACCCGGGTGACGACCCGGAGGCCGAGAAGGCCAGGCTGCGGACTCTCGGCGCCACCGCCGTCGACCTGGACCGCGATGTCCGGTGGACGGTCCTCGCCGACCCGGAAGGCAACGAGTTCTGCCTCCTCGCCCCAGGCTGACCCGAACTTCCTCGGCCGCTCACTACGGCCACCGGCCCGGATTCTGCGACTCGCCCTGAGCTGGGTGCCGAGTCGTCCAGGCCAGGAACCGGTCGAAGAGGTCGGCCGGGGACGGCGCCGGGTCCGGGTTGAGCCGGATCAGGTCGGCGGTGGCGTCGAAGAGGCAGCCCGCCATGTAGACGGAGAGGCCCACCCGGTCCCGGCGATACTCCATGCCGAGCAGCAGCCGGGCCGGCGGGCACGGCCAGGCGGCGGCGCACACCCGGCACAGCCAGCGGGGCCGCATCGGCACGTGCGGTCGGACCGCCCGCCGCTGGCGATCGGGTACGCCGGGCCTGGGAAGCATGGTCATGCGACCAGCGTGACTCCGCCTATTGTCTGTGTCAATAGCCTCCGCAGTTGTCGCCGTCTAGCGACCGTGCCGCTGTCATCGTCAACGTGTGGAGCTTGTCGGCGTGTCGGAGATCCGGGAGATGCTCGGTGGCGTGTCCCGACAGCGCGCGTCCGTGATCGCGAACCAGCGGAACTTTCCGGAGCCGATCGCCGTGCTGGCCATGGGCAAGGTGTGGCGCAAGTCCGACGTCGAGAAGTGGATCAAGCAGCATCGGCCGGACCTGACCACCGACTGAGCGGCGGCAGCCCGTCAGTGGTGTCCGGCCATCGCCTCCACCGCCTCCTTGGCGGTCTTGAGGTCCGCGCCGGTCGCCGCCCGGTACGCTTTGATGGCCTTGATTTTCTCGCCCCGGGCCAGGTGCTCGCGGACCCCGGGCAGCGCCGGGCCTTCGTCCACGACGCCGAGGTGGTCCATCACCAGCTGGAGCCGGCGTTCGATCTCGGCCAGCCGCGCCGCCGTGCCGTCGCGGCGGGCCGGGAGGGACAGCTGCGCGCCGAGCAGCACCACGACGAGCAGCAGCAGAACGATGAGGGGGGCTTCCATGCCGGTCATCCAAGCAGGTCGACGTCCGGCACACTGGCCGGCATGACCTCCACGAGCGGTGTGATCCGGCGACTGGTCGGCGTCTACCACGCCGACGGCGGGCTGCGCGGCGAACTGACGTACCTGCTCGGCAAGGTGCGGGGGACCACGTCGTGCGCGCTGTGCGACGTCACCCACCACGCCCTCGGCCGCAAGCGCGAGTGGCGCGACCTCCTGTCCCGGCTGGGCGTACCCGTGGACCTGGTGCACCTGAACGAGCGCACCCCGGAGGTGCGGGCGGCCAGCGAGGGCCGTACCCCCTGCGTGCTGGCGGTGACCGACGGCGGCCTGGTCCTGCTGCTCGGCCCGGACGAACTGGCCGCCCTCGACGGCTCCGTCACCGGCTTCGCCGAAACGGTACGGGCGGCTGCCACTCTGGCCGGCCTGCGCTGGGACGCCGTCGGATAACGATCATGTAAAGGGCGCGAACCTTTTCCGGCCCGTACCCCCTCTTCCTGGTCACCGGCCCAACGGGGGCCCCGGGGGAGGCGGACGGATGAAGCTGGTGTGGAGGCGGGCCTACGAGGCGCGGGGCCTGCTGGCCGCGGCGGCGGTCGCCGCGTTGGTAGCCGTCGCGCTGGTCACCGGGTTGTCCGACTACAACCAGCGGGCCATCGACGCCGGGCAGCGGGCGATGCTGGCGGCCGCGCCCGCCACCGAGCGCAGCCTGCTGATCAGCGGGTCCGGTGGCCGGGACGCCGCCGAGGCCGCCGGCCGGGACCGGGCCGTCCGGGACAGCTTCGCCGGCGGGTTGGGCGGGGCGACGGTCGTCGTCTCCGCCGCCCGCCACGGCACCGGCCGAGAGCTGACCGGCGACCTCGGCGCCGCCCGCACCGGCGACGACCCGGTCTTCGCCGACCTGGCCACCCTCGACGACCTCGCCCGCCGCGCCGAGCTGGTCGGCGGAGCCTGGCCCGTCGCCGGGGCGAACCCCACCCAGGTGACCGTGCCGGAACGGGTCGCCGGCGCGCTGCGGCTCACTCCCGGCACCCGGGTGCCGATGACCGACCGCAGCTCCGGACGCGCCGCCGACGTGGTGGTGTCCGGGATCTTCCGCCCGCTCGACCCGGCCGCGCCGTACTGGCAGCTCGCGCCGGGCGTCAGCGGCACCGGCGACGACGGCGACTCGTACGGCCCGTTCGCCCTCGACCCGGCCGACTTCAGCCGCACCTTCCCCGGCTCCACCTCGGTCTCCTGGGTGGCCGAGCCGGACCTGCGCAGCGTCGCGTCGAGCCGGCTGCCCGAGGTGCAGCGGGCGGTCGCCGTCGCCGCCGTCGAGGTGCCCGAGCGGGCCGGTCTCGGCTCGTCCGCGCAGAGCGTCACCGGCCTGGACCGGCTGATCGACCGGCTCGGCCGGGCCGACCTGGTGGGCCGCTCGGCGCTGCTCACCCCGCTGCTGCTGATCGTGGTGCTCGGCGGATACGCGCTGGTGCTGGTCGCCGCGCTGCTCAACGAGGACCGCCGGGCGCAGACCGCGCTGCTGCGCGCCCGGGGTGCGGCCCGCAATCAGCTCGCCGGCCTCGCCGTACGGGAGGCGACGCTGGTGGTGCTGCCGGCCGCGCTGCTCGCGCCGCCGCTGTCCGGCGTGGCGCTGCGGTGGATCAGCGGCGGGCAGGGCCCGACGGAGCTGCGGCTCGACGGCGGCGGGGCGGTCTGGACGGTCGCGGTCGCCGCGGCGGTGGGCTGCCTGCTCGCCATGGTGCTGCCGGCGCTGCGCCGCGCCGGCAGCTACGTCGCCGACATGGCCGCCCGGTCCCGCCCCACCCGGGCCGCCACCGTGCAGCGGGCCGGGGTGGATCTGGCCCTGGTGCTGCTCGCCCTGCTGGCCTGGACGCAGCTTCGGCAGTACTCCTCGCCGTTGGCCGGTGCCAGCGGCCGGCTCGGCATCGACCCGCTGCTCGCCGTCGCCCCCACCCTCGGCGTGCTGGCCGGGGCGGTGCTCGCCCTGCGGCTGCTGCCCCCGGCCACCCGGGTCGCCGAACGGTTCGTCGACCGGCGGCCGTGGACGGCGACCATGTTCGGCATGTGGCAGGCGGGCCGCCGCCCGCACGCCGGGCCGGTGCTGCTGCTCGCCCTCGCCGTCGGCGGCAGCACCCTGGCCTGGTCGCTGGTCAGCACCTGGGAGCGGTCGCAGGCCGACCAGGCCGACCACAGCGTCGGCGCCGACCTGCGGGTCACCGAGCGCGGCGGTGCCGCGCCGGCGGACCGGGAAGCCCGGCTGGCCGCCGTCACCGGGGTACGACAGGTGCTGCCGGCCTGGCGGGACGAGGTGCGGCTGGGCCGCGACAGCCTGCCGGCCACCGTGCTCGCCCTGGACGCGACCGCTGCGCCGGACGTGGCCCTGATCGCCGATCGGCTCGCCGACCGGCCGCCCGGCGAGTTGCTCGCCCGGCTGGCCCGGGACCGCGACGCACCGGCCGGTGTCCCGCTGCCCGCCGACGCCCGGCAGCTCACCGGCACCGTCCGCACCTCGGTGAGCCAGCCGGTGGCCGCCCAGCGGATCGAGGCGTCGGTGCTGCTCACCCGGGCCGACGGGCTGGCCCTGGCGCTGCCGCTGGCCACCACCGACTCCCTGGTCGACCGCCCGGTGCCCTTCTCCGTCGACCTGCCCACGGGCGCCTGGCGGGTGGCCGGCTTCCAGGCCGACGCCGGCGACGCGGCGGCTAGCGGCTACGGGCTGCGGGTCGACGGGCTGCGGGCGACCGACGCGGCCGGCACGTCGCGACCGGTCGCGCTGGACGGCGAGTGGTCCATGGTGGACGCGATCCGGGACGGGCCGGCACCGACGAAGGCCGTCACCGCCGGTGGCGTGGACGCCGACTACCGGATCGGTCTGGTGGAGGGCGGCCGCTTCGCCCAGCAGCCGACGGTCCGCTTCGCCGTCGTACCGGCGGGGGAGAACCGGCCGGTGCCGGCGCTGGTCACCCCGCAGGTGCTGACGGCCCTGAACATCCGGGTCGGCGACGTCGTCCCGCTGCCGCTCTCCGGGGCGTCGGTGCCGGTGCGCGTGGTCGGCGAACTGGACGCGGTGCCGGGCATGACCGACGGCGGGGGCGTACTGATCGACCTGCCCGCCGCGACGGACTGGCTGGTCCGGCAGCGCGCCGTCGTCCGGCCGGTGCCGGAGTGGTGGGTACGCACCGACGCCGGTGGGCACGCCGCCGCGGCGGCGGCGATCCGGGACCTGCCGGCCGTGACGGTCCTCGACCGGCGGGCGGTGGCCGAGGAGGCCGCCCGGGACCCGTACTGGCGTGGGGCGCGGACCGGGCTGCTCGCCGCGGCCCTCGGGTCGGTGCTGCTCGCCCTGGTCGGCCTCGCCGTCGACGTGTGGGCTACCGCCCGGCATCGGCTGAGCGAGTTCGCGGTCCTGCACACGCTCGGCGCCGGACCGCCACTGCTGGCCCGCGCGATGCTGGCCGAGCAGACCTTCCTGGCCGGCATCGGAGTCGCCGTCGGCCTGCTGGTGGGCGCAGGGGTGGGCGCCACCATGGCGCCGCTGGTGATCCTCACCCCGGGCGCCGGTCGGCCGGTGCCGGAGGCGGCCTTCAGCCTGCCGTGGACGCCGATCGGGCTCACCGGGCTCGGGCTGCTGCTGGCCGCCCTCGCGTGCAGCGCCGTCCTGACCACCGGCATCCGGCAACGTGTCGCGGCCGCGCGGCTGCGGATCGGGGGAGAGTGATGGGCGTCCTGGCGGTGCTGCGCAGGGTGCGCGCGTACGGGGGGCACTTCCTGCTCCTCGCGGTGCTGACGCTGGTCACCGCGCTGCTGGTCACCGGGGTGCCGCGAATCGCCGACCGGTTGTCCGGCCAGGGGCTGCGCGAACAGTTCGGCGACCTGCCGGGGCCCCAGCGCGACGTGCTCTACACCCGGCCGGCCGAGCTGCAGACGGGGACGTCGGAGGTGACGGCCGGCCAACGGGCCGGCCTGGACTCGCTGCTGGCGGGGATGCCCGCACCGGTGCGCGAGGTGGTCGGCGAGCGCTGGTACACGGCCGAGACCGAGTTCGGCCGGCTCAAGGGGCCGGAGCTGACCCCCGACAAGGGGCTGATCGACCTCAGCCTGCGCACCATGACCGGGCTGCGAGAGGCGGCCACCCTGGTCGACGGCCGCTGGCCGGGGGAGGCGGCGCAGCGGGCCGCGCCGGTGGAGACCGCGCTCGCCGAGCCGGTCGCCCGGCAGCTCGGCCTGCGCGCCGGCAGCCGGCTGCGCCTGGCGCTGCGCACCCCCGACGGGCAGGACCTCGCGGCGACCAGCGTCGCGGTGGTCGGCCTGTTCCGGCCCGTCGATCCCGAGGGTGGCGCCTGGGACGGGCTCCCCTCGGCGCTGCGGCTCACCCCGCCGGTCGGCGACGGCCAGCCCTTCCAGATGGTGGGCATGACCGACGACGCCGGCTTCGACGACCGGGCGGCGGCCGGTTGGGCGGTCCGCTTCAGCTGGCGGTACCGGGTCGACCCCGGACGGCTCACTCCGGTGCGGCTCGACACGCTGGTCGACGGCATCGCCCAACTCGATCGCGAGCGCCCCGCCGGGCTGCTGCTCTCCCAGGGCGTCGACATCCCGCTGCGCCAGTACGCGGACTCGCTCGCCGCCGCCCGTACGCTGCTCACCGTCGTCGCCGCCGGGGTGCTCGCCACCCTCGCCGGCCTGACCGTGCTCGCCGCCCGGCTGGCGGTGCACCGCCGCCGCGACGAGTACCTGCTGCTGCGCGCCCGGGGCGGCTCGACCACCGCCGTGGTCCGCCGTGGCCTGGCCGAGTCACTGCTGGTGGTGCCGGCCGCCGCGGTGGCGGGGTGGCTGCTCGGCGGCCTGCTTCCCGCCGACCCGCTGGGCGCCGGCACGCCCGGCGCGGCGAACGGGCTGGCCGTGGCGGCGGGGGTGCTGGCCACGCTGGCGCTGCCGGTGGCGGTGCTGACCGGCCGGCGGGCCGGCGGCGGCCGGCGGGACCTGCTGCGCGTCGGCAGCGGCGCGGGCCGGCTCACCGTCGAGGTCACCGTGGTCGGCCTGGCCGCGCTCGCCGCGTTCCTGCTGCGCCGCCGGGGACTCGCCCTCGGCGACGAGGTGGACCCGCTGCTGGTGTCGGTGCCGGTGCTGCTCGCCGTGGCCGCCGCGCTGCTGGCGCTGCGCGCGTACCCGTGGCCGTCGCGGCTGTTCAGCCGGCTGGCCGCGCGGGCGCGCGGCGCGGTCGCCTTCCTCGGCACCGCGCGCGCCGGCCGGGCCGGGGTGGCCGCGCCGCTGGTGGTCGTCGTGCTCGCCATCGCCACGGCAGCCTTCTGCGGGGTGGTCGCCGCCGGCATCTCCGACGGGCGGGACCGGGCGGTCACCCGGACGGTCCCGGCCGACGCGCTGGTCAGCGGTGACCGGTTCGCCCCGGACACCGCGACCGAGCTGGCCGGGCTGCCCGGCGTCCGGGCGGTCACCCCGGTGCTGGCCACGCCGGGGCAGCGGCTCCTCGCCGACGCCGACGGCCGCCCCGGCGGGGCCGGCGAGGCGTACGTGCTGCTGGTGGAGCCCGCCGGGTTCGCGGACGTGGCCCGGCGCTCGGGGCTCGACCTGGCGGTGCCCGGCGCGCTGCGCGCCGACGGGGACGTCGCGACGGCGCTGCCCGCGCTGGTGTCGCCGGACTTCGCCGCCGCCCTCGCCGACGCGCAGCTCGCCGACGAGGCGGGCCGCCGGCCCGGCTGGGTGGACGTGCAGGGCAACCGGCTGCCGTTCCGGGTCGCCGGCACGGCGGCGGAGTTCCCGCTGATCCCGGCCGGGACCGGCCGGTTCCTGGTGCTGCCCTGGCCGGAGCTGCCCGCCGACGGCCCGCACTCGCTCGCGCCGACCGGCTTCCTGCTCGCCGCCGGGACCGTCGACCCGGCGGCGCTCGGGCGGGTCGCCGAGGAGGGACAGACCCGCTACCAGACCAGCGGGACGGTGACCGGCGGGAAGCGGCCGCTGCCGCCGCAGGTGACCACCTGGGCGGCCGAGCGGGAGCGGCTGGGCGGCAGCGGGGTCAACGGGCTGCTCGTCTTCGGCTTCGCCGCCGGTGCGGCCGGCGGTGGCCTGCTCGGCCTGCTCGCGCTCGCCTTCGCGGTGCTCGCGGGCGCGCGCGGCCGGGGCCAGGTGCTGTCCCGGCTGCGCACCATGGGGCTGTCCCGCCGGCAGTGGCGGGGTCTGCTGCTGGTGGAACTCACCCCGCTGGTGGTGGTCTCGGTACTGACCGGCGCGGTGGTGGGCGCCCTGCTGCCGGTGCTGCTGAACCCGGTGCTGGGACTGTCCGCGTTCACCGGCGGGGCGCCGGTGACCGTGCGCTTCGAACCCGGCCTGGTCGCCGGGGTGCTCGGGCTGGCGCTGCTCGCCCTGGCCTTCGCCGTCGCGGTCGAGGCCGTGAACAACCGTCGGATGCGCCTCGGCGAGGTGCTCCGGCTCGGAGAGGAGAGCTGAGATGACCGCAACCGCCGAGACGTCCGCCGTACCGGATCTGGCCGCGTTGCAGCGGCGGGCCGCGCAGCGCGCGGCCGAGCGGGCGGGCGGGCGGGACCGCCTGCGGGGGCACATCGTCTGCGACGGCCTGGTCCGCATCTTCAAGACCGAGGGGGTGGAGGTGGTCGCCCTGCAGGGGCTCGACCTGGTCATCGACCGGGGCGAGCTGGTGGCGATCGTCGGCGCGTCCGGCTCCGGGAAGTCCACGCTGCTCAACATCCTCTCCGGGCTGGACACGCCGACCGCCGGGATCGCCCGGGTCGCCGACTACGACCTGCTCGCCCTGTCGCACCGGCGGCGGTTGAGCTACCGCCGCGACGTGGTCGGCTTCGTCTGGCAGCAGACCGGCCGGAACCTGCTGCCGTACCTGACCGCGCGGGAGAACGTCGAGCTGCCGATGAAGCTGGCCGGCCGCTCCGGTGGCCGGCGGGCCCGGCGGCAGCGGGCCGAGGAACTGCTGGAGCTGGTCGGGGTGGGCTACTGCGCCGACCGGCGGCCGGGCCAGCTCAGCGGCGGTGAGCAGCAGCGCTGCGCGGTGGCGGTGGCGGTGGCGAACGACCCGGAGGTGCTCTTCGCCGACGAGCCGACCGGCGAACTCGACGAGGCCACCGGCGCCGAGGTCTTCGCCGCGCTGCGCACCATCAACGCCGAGCTGGGGGTGACCATCGTGGTGGTCACCCACGACCAGGCCGTGGCCACCCAGGTCCGCCGGACCGTCGCGATCCGCGACGGCCGGACCTCCTCCGAGGTACGCCGCACGGCGCGCACCGGCGCCGACGGCAGCACCGAACTGGTCAGCGAGGAGTACGCCGTACTCGACCGGGCCGGCCGGATGCAGCTGCCGGCGGCCTTCGTCGACGCGCTGGCGCTGCGCGACCGGGTCCGCCTCAACCTCGAACCGGACCACGTCGAGGTCCGCCCCGGCGACGGCACGCCGGCACCGAACGGGAGTGACGCATGAGCGAGCAGGTTTCCGCCGTCCGGGCCGGGGACACGGCCGTCGCCGACGAGGTGGTCCGGGTCGAGGGGGTGAGCCGGACCTTCGGCCGGGGCGAGCACGCCGTGCACGCGGTACGCGACGTCTCCTTCGTCGCGGGCCGGGGGGAGCTGGTGGCCGTCCGGGGCCGCTCGGGCGCGGGCAAGACCACCCTGCTGAACCTGGTCGGCGGGCTCGACCGTCCGGACAGCGGCCGGGTGCGGGTGGCCGGGCACGACGTGACCGCCGCGGGCGAGGCCGAGCTGCTGCGGCTGCGCCGGGGCACGGTGGGATTTGTGTTCCAGACCTTCGGGCTGGTGCCGATCCTCTCCGCCGCGGAGAACGTCGGCGTGCCGCTGCGGCTGGCCCGGGTGCCGGCGGCGGAACGGGAGGAGCGGGTGGCGATGCTGCTGGAGCTGGTCGGGCTGGGCGGGCACGCGGCGCAGCGGCCGTACGAGCTCTCCGGCGGGCAGCAGCAGCGGGTGGCGGTGGCCCGGGCCCTGGCCAACGAGCCGGACCTGCTGATCGCCGACGAGCCGACCGGCCAGCTCGACTCGGAGACCGGCCGCTCGATCATGGACCTGCTGCGCGCGGTGGTGCACGCCCGGGGCATGACGGCCCTGGTCGCCACGCACGACCCGGCCCTCATCGAACTGGCCGACCGCACCCTGACCCTCCGCGACGGCCACCTCATCACCCCCTGACCCGCCC
>NZ_JBPQTL010000130.1:0-13273 GCF_051386295.1 Micromonospora sp. URMC 105
AGGGGGGTTAGAGGTCGAGGAGGAGGGTGCGGGGGCCGATGTTGATGCTCTCGACCAGCATGTGGGTGCGGAAGCGGCCGGTCTCGACCTTGGCGCCGCGGTCGCGGAGCGCCTCGACGACCGCCGTGACCAGGGGTTCGGCGACCTCGGCGGGGGCGGCGGCGGTCCAGCTGGGGCGTCTGCCCTTGCGGGCGTCGCCGTAGAGGGTGAACTGGCTGACCACCAGGATCGGGGCGCCGGTGTCGGCGGCGCTGCGCTCCTCGTCGAGGATGCGCAACTCGTGGATCTTGCGGGCCATGGTCTGCGCCACCTGCGGCGTGTCTGCGTGGGTCACCCCGAGCAGCACCAGCAGCCCGTCGCTGATCGCCCCGACCACCTCGCCGTCGACGGTGACGCTGGCCCGGCCGACGGTCTGCACCACGGCGCGCATCAGCCGAGCACCCGTCGACCGCCCGGCACCGCCCGTGTCATCCCCGTCACGCCGTCACCGGCTCGATGATGCCGCGTTCGACCAGGTGCGCCACGATCGGGCCGGCCGCCTCGGCCAGCTCCTGCGGGGTGACGTCGTGCGCGGCGGCCAGCAGGGCGAGCTGGTCACCCAGCGCCAGCCGGCCGTCGCACCCGCCGACCAGCGCCAGCACCAGCGGGTCGACCTCCTCGCTCCAGCGCAGCCCACGGGGCATCGTGAGGACCTGCCGGTCCACCGCCCAGCCCTCCTCGCCCATGGTGGCCTCCTGCCGCAGCTGGAGCCCCTCGGCGGCCCGGTAGCGCTCGGCGAGCAGCGCGCCGGTGTCGCGTACCCGGAGGAAGTCCTGGCGGTCGAACCAGGTGGCGACCCGGTCGCCCATCGGCGGTTCCACCCGCTGGCGCAGGTCCTCGACCCGGACCACCGGGTCGGCGTGCCCGGAGCGGCGCAGCGAGACGATGCCGAAGCCGATCGCCTCCACCTTGTGCGCGTCGAACCAGTCCAGCCAGGCCGCCATCCGCTGCGGGTCGGCGGCCTCGCCGACGTCGGTCAGCCAGAGGTTCACGTACGCCATCGGGTCGGCCACCTCGCGCTGGATCACCCACGCGTCCAGGCCGGTGCCGGCGAACCAGCCGGTCACCCGCTCGTGCCACTCCTCGCCGGCCACGTGCACCCAGTTCGCGAGGTACTGCATGGTGCCGCCCTCGGTGAGCAGGTTCGGCGCGGCGGCGGCCAGTTCGGCGCCGATCGCGTCGCCGACCCGCCCGGAGTCCCGGTAGACGTGGGTGGTGGTGCCGGGCCCGACCACGAACGGCGGGTTGCTCACCACCAGGTCGAAGCGGCGACCGGCGACGGGCGCGACGAGGTCCCCGCGCAGCAGCTCCCACTCCTGGCCGTTGAGCGCGGCGGTGGTGGCGGCGAAGCGCAGCGCCCGCTCCGAGACGTCGGTGGCGGTGACCCGGCGGGCGTGGGTGGCCAGGTGCAGCGCCTGGACGCCGGAACCGGTGCCCAGGTCCAGCGCGGTCTCCACCGGCCGGCGGACGGTGGCGCCGATCAGCGTCTGGGTGGCGCCGCCGATGCCGAGCACGTGTTCGCTGTGCAGCGGCCGGCCGGGACGGGCGCTGGCCGGCACGTCGGCCAGCACCCACCAGTCGTCGCCGTACGGCTCCAGGTCGACCCCGGCGCGCAGGCCGTCGCCGTGCCGTTCGACCAGCCCGCCGGCGAGCGCCTCGGCGAGGCCCAGCGGGGCGAGCGCGGCGGCGACCGCCGCCTCGGACTCGGTCTGGTCGCAGATGAAGACCCGGATCAGCGTGGCGAGCGGATCGCGGTCCTCGGTGGCGCGCAGCGCGGCGCGGAAGTCGTTGCGGGCCGCCCCGCCGGTGGCCTGCGGCCCGAGCCGGTCGGCGATGCCGTTGGAGGTGAAGCGCGCGCGGCTGAGCGCGGTCCGCAGCGCCTCGACGCCGGCGGGGGAGAGCAGCATGTCGTGTCGTTCCACGTCGCCATCCTGCCCCCCGGCGGTGGCCGGTCGGTCGGCACCCGGGACATCCATACCGCTAGCTGTATTGATTGGTCGTTATCTCTTTTATGAACATCGATGGATGGCTAACATCTGCCCCAACATCCGTCGATGGGCGTCCGGGCGGCCACCAGCCGCTCCGGGCGCACCGGTAGGGAGTCAGACGATGTCAGCTCTGCCCGTCCCCCGGCGCCGCGCGATCCGCGCCGTCGCCGTCGCGGCCGCCGCGGCGGCCCTCTCCGTCGCCGCCTCCACCCCCGCCCTCGCCGCCCCGACCGGGGAGGTCCGCGGCGCGTCCGCGCCCGGCGCGATCAGCGGCAGCTACCTGGTCGTGCTCCGGACCGACGCGGTCGGCGCCGCGAACACCCTCGCCGCCCGCACCGCCGTGCCGGACCGCGCCGCCACCCTCGCCAAGCGGTACGGCGCCAGCGTCGCCGACGTCTACAGCGCCGCCCTCACCGGCTTCAGCGCGAAGATGAGCGCCGGCCAGGCCCGCCGGCTCGCCGCCGACCCGGCCGTCGCGTACGTCGAGCAGGACCGGGTGGTCACCGTCCAGGGCACCCAGGCCAACCCGCCGTGGGGCCTGGACCGGATCGACCAGCGCAACCTGCCGCTGAACGCCAGCTACACGTACCCGAACACCGCCTCCAACGTCCGGGCGTACATCATCGACACCGGCATCCGGACCACCCACGCGGACTTCGGTGGCCGGGCCAGCTGGGGCACCAACACCGTCGACAGCAACAACACCGACTGCAACGGCCACGGCACCCACGTCGCCGGCACGGTCGGCGGCAACGCGTACGGCGTGGCCAAGCAGGCCCGCCTGATCGCGGTGAAGGTGCTCAACTGCTCCGGCAGCGGCAGCACCACCGGCGTGGTGAACGGCATCAACTGGGTGACCGCCAACGCCGTCAAGCCGGCGGTGGCCAACATGAGCCTCGGCGGCGGCGCCAGCAGCTCCATCGACAACGCGGTGACCAACTCGATCAACTCGGGGATCACGTACGCGGTGGCCGCCGGCAACTCCAGCGCCAACGCGTGCAGCTACTCCCCGGCCCGGGCTCCCGCCGCCATCACCGTCGGCGCCACCACCCGCACCGACGCCCGCGCCTCCTACTCCAACTACGGCTCCTGCGTGGACATCTTCGCGCCGGGGTCGAGCATCCTGTCCGCCTGGCGGACCAGCGACACCGCCACCAACACCATCAGCGGCACCTCGATGGCCTCGCCGCACGTGGCCGGCGCGGCGGCGCTGGTGCTCTCGGCCAACCCGTCGTACACCCCGGCGCAGGTGGCCAGCTACCTGACCACCAACGCCACCCCCGGCAAGGTGACCAGCCCGGGCTCGGGCTCGCCGAACCGGCTGCTCTTCGTCGTCAACTGACGGCACCCGTCCGGCGCGGCCCGGTGGATCCCACCCCTGTCCACCGGGCCGCGTCCCGTGCTGTCTAGGCGACCGGATGGACGGGACGCGGGTCCGCCACTGCGGCCGGGGCCGGCACCGGCGTCGCCGGCCAGGCGCGGACGGTCCCCTCGACGCGTACCGTCACCTCGGCGCCGACTCCGACCGGGTCGGCGTCGTCCCACACCCGGGCGACGACCCGGGTGTCGTCGGCCAGCCGGAGGGCGATCAGCGCGTCGTGGCCGTGGAAGTCGTGCCGCAGCACGGTCGCGGTCACCGCGTCGGCGCCCGGCGCGGTGGCGAGGCGCAGCTGTTCCGGCCGGACCAGCACGGTCACCGGACCGTCGGCCCGGGTGCCGGCGATCGGCAGGGTGCCCAGCGGCGTGCGGGCGGTACCGCCCGACGCCACCGCGGGCAGCAGCACCGCGTCGCCGACGAATCCGGCCACCCACGGGTCGGCCGGCTCCCGGTAGAGCGTCGCCGGCGCGCCGGACTGCACCACCTGCCCGGAGCGCAGCACCACCACCCGGTCCGCCACCGACAGGGCCTCGCCCTGGTCGTGAGTGACCAGCACGGCGGTCGCCCCGTCGGCCCGCAGCGCCTCCCGGACGTCGTGCCGCAGCCCGGCGCGCAGCCCGGCGTCGAGCGCGCTGAACGGCTCGTCGAGCAGCACCAGCGACGGGCGCGGGGCCAGCGCCCGGGCCACCGCCACCCGCTGCTGCTGGCCGCCGGAGAGCTGGTGCGGCATCCGCTCGCCGTAGCCGGCCAGCCCGACCAGGGCCAGCACCTCGTCCACCCGGTCGCCCCGCCGGTCGGCGCGGTCCAGCCCGTACGCGATGTTCGCCGCCACGCTGAGGTGCGGGAAGAGGGCGCCCTCCTGCGGCACCACGGCGATCCGGCGGCGGTGCGCCGGCAGGTGCCGACCGGGGCCGGCCACCTCGCGCCCGTCGACCACGATCCGGCCGGCGTCGAGGCGTTCGAAGCCGGCCAGGCAGCGCAACAGGGTGGTCTTGCCGCAGCCGGACGGGCCGAGGACGGCGGTCAGCGCGCCCGCCGGGACGGTCAGGTCGATCCCGTCCAGGGCGGTCACCGGGCCGTACCGCTTGACCACTCCGGTCAGCGCCACCTCGCTCATCGGTCCTCCTTGTCGAGCAGGCCGCCCCGGGCGACCAGCCACCAGGTGGGCAGTGCCGAGATGACCACCAGCAGGGCCGCGTAGGGGGCGGCGGCCGCGTACGCCCCGACGGAGGTGGCCGTCCACAGCTCGGTGGCCAGGGTGTCGGTGCCGGTGGGGCGCAGCAGCAGGGTGGCCGGGAGTTCCTTCATGCCGGTGAGGAAGACCAGCGCCGCCCCCGCGCCGATCCCGGGCAGGGTCAGCGGCAGGGTCACCGTGCGCAGCACGGCCAGCGGCCCGCGCCCCAGCGAGCGGGCCACCTCCTCCAGGCCGGGCGGGGCCTGGGCGGCGGCACCGGCCACCGCGCCGACGGCCAGCGGCAGGAAGAGCGTCGCGTACGCCAGCGCCAGCAGCCACGGCGTCTGGTACAGCGGGTACGCCACGCTGATGCCGAAGAAGATCAGTGACAGCCCGATCACCACGCCGGGCAGGGCGTGGGCCAGGTAGGCGAGCCGGTCCAGCACGGTGGCCAGCGGGCCGGGGGCGCGTGCGGTGAGCAGTCCCAGCGGCAGGGCCAGCAGCATGGTCAGCGCGGCACCGGCCAGCGACAGCCAGAGCGAGTTGCCGGCGGCGGTGGCCACCTCGCCGAGCGCGCCGGGGCGGGACACCCCGCCGGCCAGCCGGCGGGCCAGGCTCACCGCCGGCACGCCGAGTGCCAGCGCGCCCACCGCGAGCAGCGCGGCGAGGGCGGGCCAGCGGACCGGGCCGAGGTGCAGCCGGGCGGCGGGGCGGCGGGCGCCGCCGAGCCGGGCGTACCGGGCGCCGCGCCGCCGGGTGGCCGTCTCCCCGGCCAGCAGCAGCACGGTCAGCGCCACCAGCACGCTGGAGAGCACCAGCGCGCCGGTGCGGTCGAAGCCCAGGTCGAAGGCGACGAAGATGGCCCGGGTGAAGGTGTCGGCGCGCAGGATCGACACCGCGCCGAAGTCGGCCAGCACGTAGAGCGCGACCAGCAGCGCCCCGGCGGCGGTCGCCGGCCGGATCTGGCGCAGCGTGACGTCGGTGAAGGTGCGCCAGCCGCCCCGGCCCAGCGAGCGCGAGACCTCTTCCTGGGCCGGGTCCGCGCCGCGCAGCGCCGCCGCGACCGGCAGGAAGACGTACGGGTACGAGCAGAGGGTCAGCACCAGCGCGGCCGGCCAGAACCCCTCCAGCCGGTCGAAGAGCGACACCCAGGCGAACGCGGCGATGTAGGTGGGCACGGCCAGCGGCAGCGCGGCGAGCACCGCGAAGACCCGCCGGCCGGGCAGGTCGGTGCGGGTGACCAGCCAGGCGGCGCCGACGCCGAGCAGCACGCAGGCGGTGGTGACCACGGCGGCCAGCCCGAGGCTGCGCACCGCGAGCAGCCCGACCCGCTCGGTCCACAGCTCGGCGACGATCCGCTCGGCCCCCGCCTCGGCGGTGCGTACCGCGAGGTAGACCAGGGGGATCAGGGCCACCGCGACCGCGGCGGCCGAGGCCGCGAGCAGCGCCGGGCGCGGCGCCAGCCGGCGAAACGACCCCGGTACGCCGAAGCGGGCCGGCCCGGAACGGGCCGGCCCTGCGCCGGAGGTGGTGGTCGGGGCGGTCAGGGTACGAGCCCCGAGTCCTTGATCAGGCCGATCGTGGCGTCCAGCGTGTCCAGGTCGTTGAGGTCGATGTCCGGGCTGTCCAGGTCGGCCAGGGGCGGTACGCCGGCCGGGGCGGCGACCCCGGTCACCACCGGGTACTCGAAGGTCTCCTCGGCGAAGTACCGCTGCGACTCCGGGTTGAGCAGGAAGTCCACGAAGGCCTTCGTGTCCGGGTCGGTGGCGGAGCGCTTGAGCACGCCGACGCCCGCGACGTTGACCAGCGCGCCGCTGTCCCCGCCGGGGAAGAAGTGCAGCTTCGCCTTGAGGGCGTCCGGCGTGGTGCCCTTCTCCTTGGCCACCTCGCCGAGGTAGTAGTGGTTGACCAGGCCGACCGCGATGGCGCCCTTGTCGACCTCCTCCACGATCTTGATGTTGCCGTCCCGGATCTGCGGCTCGTTGGCCTTGAGCCCGGCGAGGAAGTCCTTGGCCTTCTGGTCGCCGTGCTGCACCCGGATCGCGGTGACGAACGCCTGGAACGAGGCGTTGGTCGGGGCGACGCCGATCTTGCCCTTCCACTTCGGGTCGGTCAGCTCGAAGACCGACTTCGGCAGCTCGCCGGCGGGGACGGCGTCGGCGTTGTAGGCGAGCACCCGGGAGCGGGCGCTGACGCCGACCCACTGGCCGTTGCGGGACCGGTAGGCCTGCGGCACCTTCTCCAGGTCGGCGGCGGGCAGCGGGGCGAACATGTCCCGCTTGGCGACCGCGCCGAGGGCGCCGGCGTCCTGGGCGAAGAAGGCGTCGGCGGGGGACTTGCCGCCCTCCTCGACCAGCTGGGCGGCGAGCTGCGCGGTGGTGGCGTACCGGGTCTTCACGGTGATGCCGGTCTGCGCGGTGAACCGGTCGAGCAGCGGCTTGACCAGCTGCTCGTTGCGGCCGCTGTAGACGGTGATGCTCTTGTCGCCGGGCTTGCCGGGGTCGGCGGCGTCGTCCTCGCCGGAGCCGCAGGCGACCAGGCCGATCGAGAGCAGGCCGGCGGCGAGGGCGGCCGCGAGGGATCTGCGGGCGGGGACGGGCACGGCGGCACTCCTTGGGCTCCGGCCGGCGGGCCCTCCGCCGACGGGGGTGAAGTTAGCACAGCCTAACCTTGCTGTCCTGGTGGGGCGGTGTGCGCCGGGGGCGGTGCGCGCCCGGGGAGTCGACGCCACGCGGGCCACACCGACCGGCAGGATGGGCCCATGACGCTCTCGCTGCCCATCGACCCCGAGGCCAACCGGCTGCTGGAGCGCAGCCCGCTGGCCCTGCTCACCGGCATGGTCCTCGACCAGCAGATCCCGCTCGAGAAGGCGTTCACCTCGCCGTACGTGCTGGCGCAGCGGCTGGGGCACGAACCGGACGCCCGGGAGCTGGCCGAGTACGACCCCGAGGCGCTGGTCGAGGTCTTCGCCCGGCCGCCGGCGCTGCACCGCTTCCCGAAGGCGATGGCCGCCCGGGTGCAGCAGGTGTGCCAGGTGCTCGTCGACCGGTACGACGGCGACGCCGCCCGGCTCTGGTCGGACGTCGCCGACGGGCGGGAGCTGCTGCGCCGGATCGGCGAGCTGCCCGGCTTCGGCAAGCAGAAGGCGCAGATCTTCGTCGCCCTGCTCGGCAAGCGCTACGACGTGTGCCCCGACGGCTGGCGGGAGGCCGCCGGCGGGTACGGCGAACCGGACGCGTACCGGTCGGTGGCCGACATCACCGATCCGGAGTCACTGCGCCGGGTGCGCGAGTTCAAGCAGGCCGCGAAGGCGGCGGCCAAGGCGGCCAAGGGCTGACGCAACCGACCCTCACGCCGGCTCGTTGATACCGCGACGGCGGCGACGGGTGGGCGATGACGGACGGGCGGGGCGCGGCGCTGCTGCGGGGCGCCATGAGCTCGCCCCGCGCCACGTTCCTGGAGCTCTTCTTCGACCTGGTCTTCGTCTTCGCGCTGACCCGCGTCTCGCGGCGGTTGATCGACGACGTGTCGGCCAACCCGCCGGACGTGCTCCGCCAGGCGGCCCAGACCGTGCTGCTGTTCCTCGCGCTGTGGCTGGTCTGGACGCTGACCGCCTGGGTGACCAGCCGGTACGAGCCGGAGCAGAGCCTGATCCAGTTCGTGGTGGCCGCCTCCATGTTCGGCAGCATGGTGATGGCCGTCGCCCTGCCCCGCGCGTTCGCCGAGCGGGCGCTGTTGTTCGCGGCGGGCTACGTGGCGATCCAGGTCGGCCGGCCGCTGCTGCTCACCCTGGCCCTGGGCGGGCACCCGCGCCGAGCGGTCACCGGACGGATCCTGCTCTGGTCGGCGGTCGGGGCGGTGCCCTGGCTGCTCGGCGCGCTGCTGCCGCCGGCCCAGGAGGTGCTCTGGACGCTCGCCCTGGCCTGGGACTACGCCGGGCTGGCGCTCGGCTGGCCGCTGCCCGGGCGGGGGTCGGTGCGTACCTCGGGCTGGGCGGTGATGGGGGAGCACCTGGCCGAGCGGTACCAGCAGTTCTTCCTGATCGCGCTCGGCGAGACGATCCTGGTCATCGGGATGACCGTCAGCGTGGGCGACTTCTCGGCCGGCCAGGCGCTCGCCTTCACCCTGTCGTTCGTCACCACCGCGCTGCTGTGGCGGATCTACTTCCACCGGGCGGGGCACCTGTTGACCGAGGCGATCCGGGTGGCCCGCTCGCCGGGGGTGCTGGGGGAGTCGGCGAGCTGGACGCACCTGCTGATCGTGGGCGGCGTGCTGCTCACCGGCGTGGGCTACGAGCTGGTGATCGCCCACCCGTCGGGGCGTACCTCGCTGGGCTGGTCGGTGTTCGTGGCGGGTGGCCCGGCGATCTTCCTGTTCGCCCGGGCCCGCTTCGAGTACGAGATCTTCGGGCGGGTCTCGCGCAGCCGGATGGTCGGCGCGGTGCTCCTGCTCGGACTGGTCCCGGCGGCGATGTGGTTGCCGCCGGTCGGCCTGCTCGCGCTGGGCGCGGCGGTGCTGGCCGGGATCGCCGTCACCGACGCCGTGCGGGCCTACGGCCGTCCCCCCGAACGACCTGCCTCACCCCTCTGACGTTCGGGCGAGTCTGACGTCCGGGCGGGGCCCGGCCGGACTCAGGCGGCGGTCGGGCGGGAGAGCGCGGCCAGCGCCCGCCGCACGTCGGCCAGGGAGACGGTGGCGGAGTCGTCCAGGTCGGCCAGGCCGGCCTCGATCCACTGCCGCATCAGCGTGGTGACACCGATGCCCCGGGCGTCGGCGGCCTTGCGGACGCGCTCGTACGTCTCGACCGGCAGGCGCACTGAGCGGCTGACCATCGGCACGTCGCTGTCGGGGGTGGGCAGTTCCACCGGCTGGCTCTCGTCGATCAGGTCGGCGAACGCGTCGTCGCCGCCGTGGAACTGCTTGGTCGCCTCGTCACGGTTCATCGTGACCGCCTCCTCGTCGGCGATCCCTCCGCACGGCCTCGTCGTAGCGCTTGGTCTCGACGTCGCTCAGTTCGCGGGCGGAGAGGATGTCCCAGTCGTTGTCGGTGCCGGCGGCCTCGGCGAGCAGCACGGCCAGCCGCCTGCCGCGGCGGTTCGCCGCGTAGACGACCATCACGTCGTCGCCCAGGTGCCGGATCACCCGGCGGGTGCTGTGCAGGGCCTCCCAGACTTCCCCGGGCGTGACGTCGTAGACCCGCAGGTTGGCCAACGCCTCGTCGGTGAAGCTGAACCGGCTGCCCACGCGCGGAGCGTACCACGGGCGTAACACGCTTTCGGATGAGTCGATTTTCGCTGATCACGGCCGGGGAGTGACAGGATGGGTCGTAATCCCCTCGAGGAGGTCCGTGGTGAAGCGTCAGGCGTACCAGCCGATTCTGATCACCGACGCCTCGCGCAGCCAGGACGACCAGCTCAGCAGCCGGCAGAAGCGGTACGTGCTGATGATGGGCATCCGGGTCGCCTGCGTGATCGTCGGTGCGATCCTGGTCGGCGCGAAGGCCCCTCTGCTCTGGCTCTGGCTGCCGCTCTGCGGCGTCGGGATGGTGCTCATCCCGTGGCTGGCGGTGCTGCTGGCCAACGACCGTCCGCCGAAGGAGCAGCACCGGTTGGCGGCGAGGTTCCAGCCCGACCGGCGCGACGAGACCCCGCCGATGAGCCTGACCGCCGAGGAGCGGCCGCACAAGGTCATCGACGTCGAACCCTGACCGCCGGGGGCGCCGGACCGTCCGGTCCGGCCCCCGTCCGCGTCGTGCGGGGGTTCGTCCTCGTGCGGCGTCCGCCCTTGGGCGGCGTCCGTCCTTGGGCGGCGTCCGCCCTCGTGCGGCGTCCGCCCGGTTTCAGGCCGTCGGCCGGGCGCCCACCGTCGAGACGGCCAGCGCGCCGAGGTCACCGGCCCGGCCCAGCGCCGCCCGGGGCTCCGCGCCGCCCAGCCAGGCCGTCAGCAGGCCCGCCGCGAAGGCGTCCCCCGCGCCGGTGACGTCCACCACGGCGACCCGCCGGGCGGGTGCCACGCTGACCGTCGCGTTCCGGTCGACCCAGACCGCGCCGGCCTCGCCCCGCTTCACCACCACCCGCCGGGCCGACGCCGACAGCGCCCGCGCCTGCGCGCCCGGGTCCAGCCCACCGGCCAGCACACCCGCCTCGTCCGCGTTGACCAGCAGCAGGTCGACGTCGCGTACCCAGGACAGGAAGGCCGCCGCGCCGACCCGCCGCAGCGGCGCCGCGGAGGCCGCGTCGACGCTGGTGGTGAGCCCTTGCGCCCGGGCGGCGGCCAACGCCGCCACCCCGGCCGGTCGCGACGCGGCGTCCAGCAGGCAGTACCCGGACAGGTGCAGGTGCCCGGCGCCGGGCGCCGCGGCCAGCGCCCGCTCGACGTGCCCCACGGTCAGCCGCAGGTTCGCGCCACGTTCGGTGACCATCGTGCGTTCCCCGGCCGTGGCGAGCACGATCACCGTGCCGGTGGTGGCGCCCGGGTGCACCTCGACCGCGCAGGTCACGCCGGCCCGCTCCAGCTCGGCCACCCGGTCCCGCCCGGCGCTGTCGTCACCGACCGCACCCACCAGCGTCACCGGAACCCCCTGTGCGGCGATCCACGCCGCGGTGTTCGCGGCCTGCCCGCCCCCGCTGACCTGGATGGTCGCCGGGGTGTCCGAGCCGGTGGCCAGCGGCCCGGCCAGCACCGCCACCACGTCGGTGATCAGGTCACCGACCACGACCACCCGGGACGGGCCGGTCATGCCGGGGAGTCGGTGCGGCGGGCGGCCGCGGCGACGGCGATCCGCGCCGCCAGCTCGGCGTTGCGCAGGATGATGCGCACGTTCACCGCCAGGCTGGCGCCCTCGGTGGCCGAGTGGAAGTGGGCCAGCAGGAACGGGGTCACCGCCTTGCCGGTCACCCCCTCACGACCGAGCCGGGCGAGGCCCTCGGCCAGGGTCCGGTCGTGCAGCGCCGGATCGAGCTGCTCGTCGGTCGGGAGCGGGTTGGCCACGATCAGCCCGGCGCCGTGCACGCCCTGCTGCTCCCGGGCGGCCAGCACGTCCGCCACCTGCTCCGGGGAGTCCACCGACCAGTCCAGGTCGAAGCCGGCGTCGGTGAGGTAGAAGCCCGGGAAGCGCCGGGTGCGGTAGCCGACCACCCCGACGCCGAGGGTCTCCAGCCGCTCCAGCGTCGCGCCCACGTCGAGGATCGACTTGACCCCGGCGCAGACCACCGCGATCGGGGTCCGGGCCAGGGTGCCCAGGTCGGCGGACTCGTCGAAGGTCTGCGCGGCCTCCCGGTGCACGCCGCCCAGCCCGCCGGTGGCGAAGACCCCGATCCCGGCCGCCGCGGCGACCGCGCTGGTGGCGGCCACCGTGGTGGCGCCGTCCGCGCCGGTGGCGGCGGCCACCGCCAGATCGCGTACGGAGAGCTTGCTCACTCCGTCGACGGTGGCGAGGCGGGTGAGCTGGGCGTCGTCGAGCCCCACCACCAGCTCGCCGCCGACCATGCCGATGGTGGCCGGCACCGCGCCGGCCTCCCGTACGGCCCGCTCGATCTGGCGGGCCACTCGCAGGTTGTCCGGTCGGGGCAGACCGTGCGAGACGATGGTGCTCTCCAGGGCGACGACGGGTCGGCCGTCGCGCAGGGCGTCGGCGACCTCGGCGCCGAGACGGATGTGAAAGTTGGTCACCTCCGTTACCGTACGGGCCTTCCTCGGGTGGGCTGCGGTGGACCGCCCCCCAGCGACCTGCCAAACTAAAAAGTTGGAGGTGTCAACAGTGAGTACACAGATTCTCGAACGCCCGGAGCTGAAGGACGCGGACACCGGTCCGGAGATGTTCCACTACGTCCGCAAGGAGAAGATCGCCGAAAGTGCCGTCATGGGCACCTACGTGGTGGCGCTCTGCGGCGAGACCTTCCCGGTGACCAAGGCCGCCAAGCCCGGCTCGCCGGTCTGCCCGAAGTGCAAGGAGATCTACGACTCGTACGGTGAGTGATCCGCGGCGGCCGGTCCGGCCGCCCACGTACCCTTCGGCGGTGTGACGACCTCCACCGCCCTGCTCTTCGCCGACCTGACCGGGGTGGCGGTCTTCGCCGCCTCCGGGGCCTCGGCGGCGGTGGCCAAACGGCTCGACCTCTTCGGCGTCGTCTTCGTGGGATTCGTCGCCGCCCTCGGCGGCGGGATCCTCCGCGACCTGGCCATCGACGAGGTGCCGCCGCTGGCCTTCGCCGACTGGCGGTTCGCCACCACCGCCGCCGTCACCGCCGCCGCCGTGTTCTGGCTGCATCCCCAACTGGCCCGGCTGCGCACCACCGTGCTCGTGCTGGACGCGGCGGGCCTGGGGCTGTTCACCGTCACCGGCACGCTCAAGGCGCTCGACGCCCAGGTGCCGCCGGTCGGCGCCTGCGTGATCGGCATGCTCACCGCCATCGGCGGCGGACTGGGCCGGGACCTGCTCACCGCCGAGATCCCGGTGGTGCTGCGCCGGGAGATCTACGCGGTGGCCGCGCTGGCCGGCGCGATCGCGGTGGCCCTGCTCGACGCGGTCGGCCGCGCCAGCACGCTCCCGCTGACCGCGGCGGCGGTGCTGGTCGTTGCCCTGCGGCTGATCGCGCTGCGGCGACGCTGGTCGGCCCCGGTCGCCACGATGCGCCCCCCGAAGACCGGAGTCCGCGGCCCCCAGATCTGACCACCTGCCGTACGTCCCCTCCC
>NZ_JBPQTL010000131.1:0-13117 GCF_051386295.1 Micromonospora sp. URMC 105
GAATGGCCACGCTTTCCGTGAAAGTGCGGCCGGAGGGTGGGGTGGGGTCAGCGGAGGCGGCGGAGGGCGGTGGTGCCGGCGGTGAGGGCTGCGGTCGCGGTGTTGCCTACCGCTCGGGCCAGGCGGGGCAGGTCGGGGAGCCAGCCGCCGCGGAGGGCCTCGCCGGCCGGGTTGGGGGCGAAGACCGCGCCCTCGTGCGGTGGCACCGGGCGGTCGGTGAGCCCGCCCCAGCGCATCAGCGGGCCGACCAGAGCGTCGTAGACGCCGGGCAGCACCGTGAAGCCGAAGCGCATGAAGACGTTGATCCGGCCGACCGAGATCTCCCGGCGGGGCCGGTCGGCGCAGTCCACGATCGCCCGGGCCACCCGCTCGGGAGTGGTGATCGGCAGCGGTGGCCGGCCCTGCCGGCCCAGGTAGTTCGCCGCCTGCTGGTAGACCGGGGTGTCGACGCTGCCGGGCGTGACCAGGCAGACGTGTACCCCGGGCAGGTCCCGCGACTCCTGCTGCAACGTGCGGGCCAGGCCCTGCAGGCCCCACTTGCTGGTCACGTAGCCGCTCATGTAGGGCGCGGTGATGTGCCCGAGCACCGAGCCGGTGAGGATCAGGGTGCCCCCGCCGGCGGCCTTGAAGTGCCGCAGCGCGACCCGGGCCACCCCGGCGGAGGCGAGCAGGTCGATCCGCACCACCTGCTCGAAGACCTCCGCCGGGATCTCCTCGAACCGCCCGTACGCCATCACCGCCGCGGTGTGCACCCAGACGTCGATCCGGCCGAACTCCCGTACCGCCGCCTCGGCCAGGGCGTCGAGCGCGCCGGGCTCGGTGACGTCGGTGGGCACCTCGCGCACCTCGGCGCCCGCGTCCCGGCACTCGCGGCGTACCTCGGCCAGGGTGGCGGGGGAGCGGGCGGCGAGGACCAGGCGGTCCCCGCGCCCGGCGAACTCCCGGGCGGCCGCGCGGCCGATGCCGCTGGTCGCCCCGGTGACCACCACCACCCGGCTCACGGCGCGAGCACGACCTTGACGCAGCCGTCCTGCTTCTTCTGGAACATCTCGTACGCCTCCGGCGCCCGCTGCAGCGGCACCCGGTGGGTACGCAGGTCCTCCACGCCCAGCGGGTCGTCGCCGCCGGAGAGCAGCGGCAGGATCTCGTCGGTCCAGCGGCGTACGTGGCACTGTCCCATCCGCAGCTGGATGCCCCGGTCGAACATCTCCATCAGCGGCATCGGGTCCACCTCGCCGCCGTACACGCCGGAGATCGAGACGGTGCCGCCCCGGCGGACCGCCTTGAGCGCGGCCTTGAGCACCACCAGCCGGTCCACGCCGACCTTGTCGGTCATGGTCTGGGCCAGCTTGTCCGGCAGCAGCCCGGCGGCGGTCTGGGCCAGCTTCCCCGCGGGGGCGCCGTGCGCCTCCATGCCGACCGCGTCGATCACCGCGTCCGGGCCGCGCCCGTCGACCAGGTCGATCAGCGTGGTCGGCACGTCGTCGAGCTCGCTGACGTCGAGGGTCTCGATGCCGTGCCGGCGGGCCATCTCCAGCCGCTCCGGCACCAGGTCCAGCCCGATCACCCGGCCGGCGCCGAGGTGGCGGCCGATGCGCGCGCAGAACTGGCCGACCGGGCCGAGGCCGAAGACGGCCAGGGTGCCGCCGGGCGGGGTGTCGGCGTACTTCACCGCCTGCCAGGCGGTCGGCAGGATGTCGCTGAGGTAGAGGTAGCGCTCGTCGGCGCCGGTCTCGGGGATCTTGACCGGGCCGAACTGGGCGTGCGGGACCCGCAGGTACTCGGCCTGGCCGCCGGGGACCGAGCCGTAGAGCGAGGTGTAGCCGAACAGTGCCGCGCCCTTGCCCTCCGAGGTGACCTGGGTGGTCTCGCACTGGGCGTAGAGCTGCCGCCGGCACATCCAGCAGTCGCCGCAGGAGATGTTGAAGGGGACGACCACCCGGTCGCCCGGCTTGAGCCGGGTCACCCCCGGGCCGACCTCCTCGACGACGCCCATCGGCTCGTGCCCGAGGATGTCGCCCGGCTTCAGGTACGGCCCGAGCACCTCGTAGAGGTGCAGGTCGGAGCCGCAGATCGCGGTGGAGGTGATCCGGACGATCGCGTCGGTCGGTTCCTCGATCCGGGGGTCGGGTACCTCCTCCACCCGGACGTCACGCTTACCGTGCCAGGTCAGTGCCTTCATGCCAGCTGTCCCCTCTCGGTGCCGTCCATGGGACTGCTACCCCGAGCGGGCGGCTTGAACCGGTGCGCAGAGCCCGCGCCCGGAGCACCCGGCGGCTCGTCCCCGCGCCGGTGCTGCCTTCCCGGCGTACCCCCGGAAAAACGCCGACCGCCGCACCCCGGGCGGGGTACGGCGGTCGGTGCGGTGCCGTGCGGGCGGACCCGCGCCGCGGTCAGGAGCCGGGGGTGCCGGCGCCCTTCGCGGTGGCCGTCAGGTAGTCGCGGTTGAGCCGGCCGATGGTGTTCAGCGGGATGCCCTTCGGGCAGACCACGGTGCACTCACCGGCGTTGGTGCAGCCGCCGAAGCCCGCCTCGTCGTGCGCGTCCACCATGCCGATCACCCGGGTGTAGCGCTCCGGCTGGCCCTGCGGCAGCAGCGAGAGCTGGGTGAGCTTGGCGGCGGTGAAGAGCATGCCGGAGCCGTTGGGGCAGGCCGCCACGCAGGCGCCGCAGCCGATGCAGGCGGCCGACTCGAAGGCGGCGTCCGCGTTGGCCTTGGCCACCGGCGTGGCGTGCGCCTCGGGGGCGCTGCCGGTCGGGGCGGTGATGTACCCGCCGGCCGCGATGATCTTGTCGAAGGCGCCCCGGTTGACCACCAGGTCCTTGATGACCGGGAAGGCGCGCGCCCGCCACGGCTCGATGTCGATCGTCTCGCCGTCGGAGAACTGCCGCATGTGCAGCTGGCACGCGGTGGTGCCGCGCTGCGGCCCGTGCGCGTCGCCGTTGATCATCAGACCGCACATGCCGCAGATGCCCTCGCGGCAGTCGTGGTCGAACGCGACCGGCTCCTCGCCGGCGAGGATGAGCCGCTCGTTGAGCACGTCGAGCATCTCCAGGAACGACATGTCCGGGGAGACGTCGTCGACCTTGTACGTCACCATCCGACCCTTGTCCTCGGGGCCGGACTGGCGCCAGATGCGCAGGGTCAGGTTCACTTGTAGCTCCGCTGCGTGGGGTGGACGTATTCGAACTTCAGGTCTTCCTTGTGCAGCACCACCGGCTCGCCGGTGGCGGTGTACTCCCAGGCCGCCACGTAGGCGAACCGGTCGTCGTCGCGCTGCGCCTCACCGTCCGGGGTCTGGTGCTCGGCCCGGAAGTGGCCGCCGCAGGACTCCTCGCGGTGCAGCGCGTCGATGCACATCAGCTCGGCCAGCTCGAAGAAGTCGGCCACCCGGCCGGCCTTCTCCAGCGACTGGTTGAGCCCCTCGCCGTCGCCCGGCACCCGCACCCGCTGCCAGAACTCGTCGCGCAGCGTACGGATCTCGTCGATGGCCTTGCGCAGCCCGGCCTCGCTGCGCTCCATGCCGCAGTGCTCCCACATGATCTGGCCCAGCTCCCGGTGGAACGAGTCCACGGTCCGGTCGCCGTTGACGGCCAGCAGCCGGGTGATCCGGTCCTCGACGTCGCGGCGGGCCGCGATCGCCTCGGGGTGGCTGGCGTCGACCTTGTCGAGCGGGCCCGCGGCCAGGTAGTTGGCGATCGTGCTGGGCAGCACGAAGTAGCCGTCGGCCAGGCCCTGCATCAGCGCCGAGGCGCCGAGCCGGTTCGCGCCGTGGTCGGAGAAGTTCGCCTCACCGATCACGAACAGGCCCGGGATGGTCGACTGGAGGTCGTAGTCGACCCAGAGGCCGCCCATCGTGTAGTGCACGGCGGGGTAGATCCGCATCGGGACCTCGTACGGGTCCTCGCCGGTGATCCGCTCGTACATCTCGAAGAGGTTGCCGTACTTCGCCTCGATCGCCTTGCGGCCGAGCCGGTTGATGGCGTCGGCGAAGTCGAGGTACACGCCGAGCTTGGTCGGGCCGACGCCCCGGCCCTCGTCGCAGACGTTCTTCGCGGCGCGGGAGGCGATGTCCCGGGGGACCAGGTTGCCGAAGGAGGGGTAGATCCGCTCCAGGTAGTAGTCCCGCTCGTCCTCGGGGATGTCGCGCGGCGCGCGGTCGTCGCCCTTGGCCTTCGGCACCCAGACCCGGCCGTCGTTGCGCAGCGACTCGCTCATCAGGGTCAGCTTCGACTGGTGGTCGCCGGAGACCGGGATGCAGGTCGGGTGGATCTGCGTGTAGCAGGGGTTGGCGAAGTACGCGCCCTTGCGGTGCGCCCGCCAGGTGGCGGTGACGTTGCAGCCCTTGGCGTTGGTGGAGAGGTAGAAGACGTTGCCGTAGCCGCCGGAGGCGAGCACGACCGCGTCGGCCATCTCGGTGCTGATCTCGCCGGTGACCAGGTCCCGGACGACGATGCCCCGGGCCTTGCCGTCGACGACGACCAGCTCCAGCATCTCGTGCCGGGCGTTCATCTCCACGTTGCCCAGGCCGATCTGCCGCTCCAGCGCCTGGTACGCGCCGAGCAGCAGCTGCTGGCCCGTCTGGCCCCGCGCGTAGAAGGTCCGCTGCACCTGCGCGCCACCGAAGGAGCGGGTGTCGAGCAGGCCGCCGTACTCGCGGGCGAACGGCACGCCCTGCGCCACGCACTGGTCGATGATGTTGACCGAGACCTCGGCGAGGCGGTGCACGTTCGACTCCCGGGAGCGGAAGTCGCCGCCCTTGACGGTGTCGTAGAAGAGCCGGTGCACCGAGTCGCCGTCGTTGCGGTAGTTCTTGGCGGCGTTGATGCCACCCTGCGCGGCGATCGAGTGGGCCCGCCGCGGGCTGTCCTGGTAGCAGTAGGACTTGACCCGGTAGCCCTGCTCGGCCAGCGTCGCCGCGGCGGAGCCACCGGCCAGGCCGGTGCCCACCACGATGACGGTCATCTTCCGGCGGTTGGCCGGGTTGACCAGCTTGGCCTCGAAGCGGCGGCGGTCCCAGCGGGTCTCGATCGGGCCCTCGGGTGCCTTGGTGTCGGCGATCGGGTCGCCCTCGGTGAAGAGATCCATGGTCAGGACACCAATCCGGTGAGTACGGCGAACGGGACCACCAGGTAGCCGACGCAGAGACCGACGGCGACGACCAGCGCGATCGCCCGGTTGCGGCGCTCGCCCTGCGGCGTCTGCTGGCCCAGGCTGCGCAGCGCGCTGAAGATGCCGTGCCGCAGGTGGAAGCCGACGGTGACGATCGCCAGGGTGTAGAAGAGCGTGACGTACCAGCGCTCCGGCGCGAAGTCGGCGACCACGTTGCCGTACGGGTTGCTGAGATCGCCCTGGGGGTTCAGGTGACCGGTGGTCAGGTCCAGGATGTGGTAGATCACGAAGAGCAGGATGATCACCCCACCCCAGCGCATCGTGCGCGCGGCGTAGCTGCCCTGGACCTTCTTGCGGTGGGCGTACTTCACCGGGCGGGCGGCGCGGGCGCGCCGCGCCAGCACGGTGGCGGCGACGATGTGCGCCACCACGGCGACGGTGAGCACGGTCCGCTGGATCCACAGGTACCAGGTGTGGGGCAGCAGCGGCGAGCCGATGTCTCGCAACCAGTGCGCGTAGTGGTCGAACGAGGTTTCCCCCGTGAAGATCTTCAGGTTCCCCAGCATGTGCACGATGAGGAAGAGCACCAGGAGGATGCCCGTCACCGCCATGACGGCCTTCAGGCCGACGTTCGAGCGGATGGGCGACCGAGTTTTCGTGATTACCACCTGACCGACGCTAGGAGCACTTCGATCAGTCGTCCAATGCATCGACCTCGCAGTCTTGATAGCCATAAGCTATGTAGATGCAGCTCCATCAGCTCAAGTACTTCGTGGCGGTCGCAGAAGTACGACATTTCACCCAAGCCGCCGACCTGGTCGGCATCACGCAGCCCTCACTGAGTAAGCAAATTCACGCCCTGGAGACCGACCTGGGGGCCCCGCTCTTCGAACGGCTAAGGGGCAACATCGCCCTCACCGCGGCCGGCGAGGTGCTGCTGCCGTTGGCCAAGCGGATCCTCGCCGACGTGGACACCGCCACCCGCGAGGTGCAGGAGCTGGTCGGGCTGCGCCGGGGCCGGGTCCGTCTCGGTGCCACTCCGAGCCTGGCCACCTCGCTCGCGCCTCCGGTGCTGCGCCGCTTCCGCGACGCCCACCCCACCGTCGACCTGCGGGTGGAGGAGGGCGGCTCGCAGGACCTGGTCCGCGACCTGCTCCGCGGCGACCTCGACCTGGCGCTGATCATCATGCCCGCCCAGGGCATCGACCCGGGGCTGCGCGTCGACCCGATCCTGCGGGAGAGCCTCGTCGTCGCGTCGGTGGACCCGCTGCCCGCCGCCCGGGAGAACGGTCAGCTCCGCATCACCGACCTGCGCGACCAGCCCCTCGTCATGTTCCGCGAGGGCTACGACCTGCGCGACGCCACCCTCCAGGCGTGCCGGGACGCCGGCTTCGAGCCGACCATCTCGGTCGACGGCGGCGAGATGGACGCCGTGCTCAGCTTCGTCGAGGCCGGGCTCGGTGCCGCGCTGGTGCCGGGCATCGTGGTCGCCCGCCGGGCCGGCATCCGGGTCACCCGGCTGGCCCCACCGGGGGTCCGGCGGACCATCGCGGTGGCCCGCCGCCGCGACGTCGTCCCCACCCACGCCGGGCGCGAGCTGCGCCGGATACTGCTGGAGTACGTGCACGACGCCACCGGTCGGTTCAGCCCACCGTGATCGTCACGGAGGTGGACATCGGGCAGCCGGCGCTGTCGGTCATCGTCAGCCGCGCCGTGTACGTCCCCTTCCGGGCGTAGGTGTGGCTCGCCGTGGCCCCGTGCACCACCGCCGAGTTGTCCCCGAAGTCCCACTCCCGGTCGGCGACCGTACGGCCCGACGGCGCGGTCGCCGTACTGGAGAAGGCGACCGTCAGGGGCGCGGTGCCGGTGCTCGGCGTGGCGGTGGCACCCACCGAGCCGCCGGTCTCCTGCTTCACCCCGGCGCCGTTGAAGCGCAGCCAGTCCAGCGAGAGCAGATCCGGCGTGCCCCCGGTCTGCGCGGCGTTGGCGAACCGCAGGTAGAGCGTGGTCGTGCCGCCGGGGTTGGTCAGCCCGACCGTCGGCGAGACCACGTTGTCCCAACCGCCGGTGCTGCCGATGGTGGCCTTGCCGAGCAGCGTCCCGGTCGGCGACCCGGCCCGGAACTCCACGTCACCGCCGAGGCCGCCGGAGCTGGCGCCCACCGTCACCGAGCCGATGCCCGCGAGGTTGACCGGCCCGAAGTTGATCCAGTCGCCGTGGTCGACGTCACCGATCCGTTTCCCGGCGCGGGCGGTGGACCGGTCCAGCACGCTGATCCCGCTCTGGGCGTCGAAGTGCTCCGCCTCCTTGCTCTTGGTCTGCAGCTCGGACTTCGTCGAGCCGACCAGCGCCGGCACGCCGGTCGCCCCGCCGTCGGTGTACTGCGCGGTCAGCACCGTGTAGAGGTTCTGCCCCGGCCCGTGCCCGTCGCCGGCCCCGCCGTCGGTGAGCACCACCCCGGAGCAGCCGGTGTAGTTGTCCAGCGGGTGGGTGTGCGAGTCGTGGCCGAGCTGGCTCTGCACCACCACCCGGGAGCAGTCGATGACGCCGTCCTCCGGGTCGGTGACCGTCACCGTGTACGGGATCCGGTCGCCGAAGTCGAAGAATCCGCCGTTCGGCACGCTGAGCGTCACCACCGGCCGGGTGTTGCCCACCGTGATCTCGGTGGTCGCCACCGCGGTCGCCCCGCCGGTCCCGGTGACCGTGAGGCGGGCGGTGAACCGCCCCTTGGTGGTGTACGTGAAGCTCGGGTTCGCCGCCGTGGAGTCGGTGGTGCCGTTGCCGTCGAAGTCCCAGGCGTAGCTGATCGGCCCGCCGTCGCCCGAGGCGGAGCCGGCGCTGGAGAAGGTGACCGCCAGCGGGGCCGGCCCGTTGTCCCGGTTCGCGGTCGCCTTCGCCACCGGCGGCCGGCCGTTGGCGACGTAGTCGATCCGGTAGATCCCGGCGCCCTCGTTGCTGCCGCCCCGCCCGCTGCCGCTGCCCGCGCCGAAGTCGATGACGTAGAGCGAGCCGTCCGGGCCGAACTCGGCCTCGAAGGGCTGCACCCAGGACATGTCCCCGAAGATCCCGTTGATCGACTGGAGGTCACCGACCTTCGTCGGGCCGAACCGGGCGTTGCTGAAGGTCTGCGCGGTGGTGTGCGTGGAGATCGTCTTGAACCACTTGCGGGTCAGCTCGTAGACGATCCACTTCCCCTCGAAGTACGCGGGGAACTTGCTGATCCGCGGGTTGGCCGGGTCGTGGTCGTAGACCGGGCCGCTCATCGGCCCGCCACCGCCGGTGCCCACCTCCGGGAACTGGGTGGAGGCCGAGTAGGCGTACCAGACCAGCGCGGAGCGGGCGGCCGGCAGGGTGGTGAGGCCGGTGTTGTTCGGCGAGTTGTTCACCGGCGCCGCGCAGTTGAACTTCGCCCCCGAGGTCGAGGTGGCGAAGTCGTAGTCGTTGAACGGGATGTTGTTGCCCACGCAGTACGGCCAGCCGTAGTTGCCGGCGCTGGTGATCCGGTTGAACTCCACCGTCCCCTCCGGACCCCGGTTCGGGTCGGCCGCCCGGGCGTCCGGCCCGTAGTCGGCGACCAGCAGCGCGTTGCTGACCGGGTCGACGGTGATCCGGAACGGGTTGCGCATGCCCATCGCGTACACCTCGGGCCGGGTCTTCGCGGTGCCCGGCGTGAAGAGGTTGCCGCTCGGGACGGTGTACGTGCCGTCGGCCTGCGGCCGGATGCGCAGGATCTTGCCGCGCAGGTCGTTGGTGTTGCCGGAGGTGCCCTGCGCGTCGAAGGCCCGCCGCCCGGCGCGCTCGTCGATCGGGGTGTAGCCGCTGGACTCGAAGGGGTCGATGTTGTCGCCGACGGCGGCGTACAGGTTGCCGGAGCGGTCCATCGCCAGCGAGCCGCCCATGTGCGAGTTGGCCCGCGCCTCCCCGCGCAGCGTCGGGATGGTCAGCAGCCGCTTCTCCGAGGCGAGGCTGATCGCGTTGTTCGCCACCGTGAACCGGGAGAGGTTGAGCTGCTTGAGGGTCTTGTCCGACCAGAGCAGGTAGAGCCAGTTGTTGGTGGCGAAGTTGTTGTCCAGGGTCATCCCGATCAGCCCGTCGGACTGGCTGGTCTGATCCGAGGTGTACGCGAAGTCGATCAGCGTGGTGACGGCGAGCGTGCTCTGGTCGATCACCTTCACCGCGCCGGTGCGCTGGATGTAGAAGACCCGCCGGTCGGGGGCGACGGCCAGCTCGAAGGGGTCGGAGAGGTCGGCGGTGACCAGCGGCACCCGCTGGAAGTTGCTGGTCTTCGTGGCCCCGCAGTCGCCGGGCACCGCGCCGGCCGCCCACTCGATGCCGCCGCGCAGGTGGGCCAGGAACGCCGGCTCGGCGAACGACGACGAGGAGTGCCCGCCGGCGGTGTACCAGGACCGGCCGCCGTCGTAGTTCTGGCACCAGGAGTACGCGTGGTCGACCCCCTCGTCCAGCCCGTTGATGCCGTCGCGCACCTTGATCTGGGCGAGCGTGTGCACCTTGCCGGTCGGGTTGGTGCGCCAGTTGTACCACTCCTCGGAGCGTTCCCAGAGTTCCGGCAGGCCCGTGGTGGAGGGATGGGCGTGGTCGAGCACCTTGACCCGGCCCGGGTACGTCCCGCCGGTGGCGGAGAAGTCCGGGTGGTAGTCGAAGATGGTGCCGACCAGTCCCTCGTACCAGGTCCAGTCGCGTTCGCTGGCGGTGGCTGCGTGCAGCCCGACCCAGCCGCCGCCACCCCGGATGTAGTTCTGCAGGGCGGTGCGCTGGCCGGCGTTGAGCAGGTCGCCGGAGGTCGGCGTGGAGTTGGTGTTGTTGAAGACCAGCACGTCGAAGCGGGCCAGGTTGGCGTCGGTGAAGGCGCCCGCGTCGGTGGTCGCCTCGACGGTGAAGTTGTGGTCGGCCCCGAGCTGCTGGATCGCGGCGATGCCGGCCGGGATCGAGTCGTGGTAGAAGTTCGTGACCTTGGAGAAGACCAGGACGTGGAAACGGGGCGCGGCCTGCGCCGGGGTCGGGGTGAATCCGATCAGCAGCGCGAGGATGCTGATCAGGGCCAGCGGTACGGGGTGACGTCGTCTCATTGCGGGCGCTCCCGGTGGGGGACGGGCGGGGTGGGGCACGCAGGGTCCTGCCGCCGACGCGCGACGGCGTCGACCAGCGGTACGGGCGGAAGGGCGCCGGCCCCGGCGCCGCCGGTCGCCGGGCAGGTCGGCGACCGGGCGGTCCGGTGTCGCGGTGCGGGCCGGCGGGGGTAGGCCGGCCGGGCGGGGCGGGGTCAGTGGTTGGCGTCGGCGCCGAGCAGCTGCCGGATCTCGGTGGCCAGTCGGTCGAACCTCCCGTCGCTCATCACCTCGGCGTAGCGCCGCTGCGGCGGCAGCTGCACCGGCAGGGTGCGGATGATCCGGCCCGGGCGGGGGCTCATCACCTCGACCCGGGTGCCGAGGAACACCGCCTCGGCGATCGAGTGGGTGACCAGCAGGATCGTCGTGCCGGTCTCCCGCCAGATCCGGTGCAGCTCGGTGTTGAGCTGCTCGCGGGTGAGCGCGTCCAGGGCGCCGAACGGCTCGTCCATCAGCAGCACCCGGGGCTGGTGCAGCAGCGCCCGGCAGAGCGCCACCCGCTGCTGCATGCCGCCGGAGAGCTCGTGCGGCAGGGCGTCCTCGAAGCCGGTCAGCCCGGTCAGTTCGATCAGCTCGTCGGCCCGCGCGGCGGCGAGCCGGCGGTCCAGCCCGCGCATCTCGGCCTGGAGCAGGATGTTGCGGCGTACCCCGCGCCACTCCAGCAGGGCGGCGCGCTGGAAGACGTACCCGATGTCCTTCTGCGGGCCGGCGACCGGGCGGCCCAGCAGCGACACCGACCCCGACGTGGGCCGGACCAGGCCGGCGACCACCTTGAGCAGGGTGGACTTGCCGCAGCCGGAGGGGCCGACGATGGTGACGAACTCGCCGGGCTCGGCGCGCAGGGTGACGTTGTCGACGGCGGTGGTCCGGGACCGCTTCGAGGCGAACCGGACGGTCAGGTCGGTCAGGTCGACGGCGGTGCCGGTGACCGTGGCGGCGGGGGTCATCGCCGGTTCACCCCTTCCCGGCGTGCGAGGCGTCCCAGTAGGTGGCGGCCGGGCCGGCGTCCTTCAGCTCGGCGTACTTCGACATCAGGCCGATCGTCTCGGTCCACTTCGCCTCCGCGTTCACCCCGGGCACGCCGCCGGCGCCGGTGTCCAGCAGCGGCACGGCCAGGGTGAGCTGCTTGACCAGCACCTCCTTGGCCGGTTCGTTCTCGGCCAGCTCGGCCATCGCGTCGGTGGCTCCGGGGATGTCCTTGGCCGCCTCGGTCCAGGAGCGCTGGGTGGCCTTGACGAACGAGCCGACCAGCGCGGCGTCCCCGCCGAGGGTGGCCTCGTTGACCACCAGCCCGGTGCCGAGCAGGTTCATCCCCCAGTCGGCGTAGAGCAGGTGGTCGACCTGCTTGCCGGTCTTCGCCTCGATGGTCGGCCCCTGGTCGTGGAAGAAGCCCTGGATGGCGTCGACCCGCCCTTCGGAGAGCGCGGCGATCTTGCCGGCGGCGTCCAGGTTGACCACCTTGACGTCGGCCGGTTCCAGGCCGTTGGCCTTCAGCCAGCCGGGGAAGGTGGCGTAGAGCGCGTCGCCGGGGGTGCCGCCGACCGTCTTGCCCTTGAGGTCGGCCGGCTTGCTGATGCCCTTGTCGGCGAGGAACTCGATCGAGGCGGGACCCTTCTGGAGGAAGACCCCGACGCTCTTCACCTTCATCCCGGTGCCGATCGCCTTGAGCAGCGGCGGGGTGTCGGCCCAGCCGAAGTCGGTCTGCTTCTGGGCCACCGCCTGGATGGTCTTGCCGGAGCCGCCGCCGGCCTTGATCTCCAGCTCGATGCCCTCGTCGGCGTAGAAGCCCTTCTTCAGTCCGTAGTAGAACGGGGCGTGCTCGCCGTAGGGCACCCAGTTGAGGGTGAGGGTGACCTTCTTCTTCCCGTCGGCGGTCGTCGCCGGGCCGGCGGAGTCGCCGCACCCCGCCATCGGGAGGAGCAGCAGCAGTGCGGCGCCGGCGTACGCGAGACGTTTCATGGGTGCCTCCAGCAGCGGTGCGGACGGTGGTCGGGTGGTGGGCGGGACGGGTCAGGAGGTGGTCAGCGGCACACCACTGCGGCGGCTGGCGTGCCAGGGGATGAGCAGCGCCTCGGCGACCTCGACCACCACGAACAGCGCGATGCCGATCAGCGACATCAGGAACAGGTCGGCGAAGAGCAGCGCGGCGTCGAGGTTGCCGTTGGCGAGCAGCAGGACGTAGCCGAGACCCTCGTCGGCCCCGACGAACTCGCCGACCACCGCGCCGACGACGGCGAGGGTGACGGCGACCTTGAGCCCGCTCATCAGGTGCGGCAGCGCGTTCGGAAAGCGGATCTTGCGGAAGGTGCGCCAGGGGCCGGCACCCATGGTGGCCGCGAGGTCGATCAGTTCCGGGTCGGTCGAGCGCAGCCCGGCCACGCCGGAGATGACCACCGGGAAGAAGGCGATCAGGACCGCCAGGATGACCTTCGGCGCGAAACCGACGCCGAACCAGACCACCAGCAGCGGGGCGATGGCGATCTTCGGGATCACCTGGGCGAAGAGCACGATCGGGTAGATCGCCCGTTCCATCGTCCGGGAGTAGGCGATCAGGATCGCGGTGCCGAGCCCGAGCAGCGCGGCGAGCACGAAGCCGACGACCGTCTCGTAGAGCGTGACGGTGGTGTTGCGCAGCAGGAACGGCCACTGCTCGACCGTGGTGGTCCAGACCTGCCCGGGGGTGGGGACGAGGTAGTTCGGCACGTACCCGCGGGCGGAGACGAACCACCAGACGGCGACGACGGCGGCGAGCAGCAGGAGCGGCCGCCAGAGCGCCTCGGCCGCCGCGGCCAGCCGTCGGGCGGCGCGGGACCGGGGCGCCGGTTCGGGATCGGCGGCCACGGGTGCCGCCGGGGGTGGGCCGGCGGCACCCGTGGCC
>NZ_JBPQTL010000132.1:0-12969 GCF_051386295.1 Micromonospora sp. URMC 105
GAGTGCGCTGGTACAGGCCAATCGCCTCATCCGACCGCCCCACCCTCTGGTAGGCGCCGGCGAGGTTGTTGCGCGAGTCCAGGGTGTCGGGATGGTCCGAGCCGAGCACCCGCTCACGATCGGCCAGAGTGCGCTCGAACAGGCCAAACGCCTCATCCGACCGCCCCACCCTCGCGTAGGCGTAGGCAAGGTTATTGCGCGAGCCCAGGGTGTCGGGATGGTCCAGGCCGAGCACCCGCTCACGATCGGCCAGAGTGCGCTGGTACAGGCCAATCGCCTCATCCGACCGCCCCACCGTCTCGTAGGCGCCGGCGAGGTTGTTGCGCGAGATCAGGGTGTCGGGATGGTCCGAGCCGAGCACCCGCTCACAGTCGGCCAGAGTGCGCTCGGACAGGCCAATCGCCTCGTCCAACCGCCCTACCCTCGCGTAGGCGTAGGCGAGGTTGTTGCGCGAGCCCAGGGTGTCGGGATGGTCCAGGCCGAGCACCCGCTCACGATCGGCCAGAGTGCGCTCGAACAGGCCAATCGCCTCATCCGACCGCCCCACCCTCGCGTAGGCGTAGCCGAGGCTGTTGCGCGAGCCCAGGGTGCCGGGATGGTCCAGGCCGAGCACCCGCTCACAGTCGGCCAGAGTGCGCTGGTACAGGCCAATCGCCTCATCCGACCGCCCCACCGTCTCGTAGGCGCTGGCGAGGTTGTTGCGCGAGCCCAGGGTGTTGGGATGGTCCGGGCCGAGCACCCGCTCGCAGTCGGCGATCAATGGTTGGCCGACGGCGATGGCGGTGGTGAAGATGTGTGCCACATTGAGCAGGTACAGCAGCCGGCCGCGCAGCGACAGCAGCCGCGACCGGGCGGCGTCACCGACCTGGTGGGTCCACAAAGCTTGGGCGTGGTCGGCGTACTCGACCAGCAGGGTGCGGTCGTCCCACCGCTGCCCGGCGTGCTCGGCTGCTGCCTGGACGGCGTCGGCTGCCGCCGTCAGGACCGCGTCCAGGCCGCCGGCTTGCCGGCAGCGTTCTCGCACGACTCGTTGGATGAGACGGTGCACGACGGTGCGGTCCTGGTCAAGGGTGGGTGTGGTCAGCGACCGCTGCGCCAGCAGCGCCCGGACTGCGTCGGCGTCGTCCCCGCCGCCGTCACTGTCGAGCCGGGCGGCCAGGTGCTGCAGCAGGGTCGGGTCGACGCCGCTGGGTGCCAGCACGGCGAGGTGGTCCAGCAGCCGACGGGCGGCGCCGCCGGGATCGGCGGCGGCCAGGTCGTCCAGGCTGATCAGGATCGCTTCGGCGGTACCCCGCGGATAGGGGTCGCCGTCGACCCGGGGCAGCAGGTCACTGATCGGCAGCCGTTCCAGCTGCTGCAGGTAGGCACGGTAGGAGGTGTACCGACGCTGCCGGCCGATCACCGCACCGGCCTGCGACAGGGCCAGCGGCAACCAGCCCAACTGCTCGGCAAGCTGGGCGGCGCCGTCGTCGTCTGCCAAGCCGGTCCGCTGCCGCAGGTAGGTGACCGCTTCGGACTCGGTGAACAGGTCTACGTCGATTCGCACGCCGAGGCTGTCAAAGGCGGCGTCGGTGGTGGTCACGACGGTCTGCACGCCACCGACCGAGGCTGTCCACTTGCGGATCAGGTCGGCGTCGACGGCGTTGTCGAACACCACCAGACACGGCCCGGGATGCACCCGCAGCCAGGCCAACGCGGCGGCGGCCCCGTCAGCTGGATCGGCGTCGGCTGGCCGTACCCCGGCGGCGGCGGCCACCACGTCGAGTCCGGCCAGGACACCACCGACGGTTTCCGCTGCCACCCACACCACCACCGGCCAATCCTGCGCGACACACGCCCGGGCGTGCGCGGCAGCCAGCTGGGTCTTGCCGGTTCCCCGCTGCCCGGTGACCGCGCACACCACGGCGGTCTGCCCGGTGCCGGCGACCACCCGCAACCGCTCCATCACCTCGATCCGCTCCTGCCAGGCGACCGCCTCACCGGGCAGGTCTCCGACGACGATCTGCGGTCGGGTCCGACGCGGGTCACCCGGCGGCGTCTCCGGCACAGGCGCCGGATCCGCTGGCGACACCGCCGGGATGTCCGGCTCGGACCGCGATGCCCACCAACCCAGCGGTGTCAAGATCAGCGTGGCCACGACGGCAGCGACACCCACGGCCGGCTCGGCGTCCAAACCCGCCCGATTAGCGGCAACCGCCGTGGTCGCGAACCCCACGGCGGTCATGCTGATCGCAAACATCCAGCCGAAGCGCCTGCATCCGCTCTCCGTTCGGTATCGGCCGCGGAACCCAGATACCCCATCACATTTACCCCGGTGTGGACCATCACCGTATCGGCCATCAACTGCATCTATGGCCAACCCATCCCTCGATGGTGGCTCGGCTTCCCGTCGCGCAGGCTTCGCCCTGCCGGGCCGCGCCCGCCCGGTCCAGGTGGAGCGCCCCACCGGACGAACGACCTGGACCGGGCGGGCGCGGTCTGGCTGCCTGCGGTGCGCGACGGGTGGCCGCGGATCGGCTGGCCTTCCCGGAGCCGCCCGGGTTCAAGGGCGGGTAGCCCTTGCCGCCGGAGGCAGGATCCGGGTCGTAGGGCCGGAGGCCCTACCCGCCGGAGGCATAGCGCTTGCGGCGACGGGTCGACGAAGCCCGGATCTGCCGCAGCGACGCGGATCTGGCTGCGGCGCCGAAGCGGGCCGGCTGCGGGCACGATCCGCGTCCCGTGGGCGGTCGGCGGCGCACTGCGGCTCGCCGCCGTAGCGATCGGCGTGGTCCCGGAGCCCGGCGTCTGCCGTACCTCGGCGGACGCCGGGCTCCGGCATGCCTGCTAGAGGTCGCGCGCCGCCGGGGTCGCCGCGCCGAGAGCGAAGCGGCAAGGCGCGGCGACCCCGGGCGGTGCGCAGCGGCCGCTTGCGGCCGCCTTGAAGACGTATGGAAAGTTCTCACCGGCGAAAACCCAGACGGGTGTCTGGCCTCGGAACCTAGCGGTAGCTGAGTGATTCAGCCAGACGACTGGCGGTAAATCCCACTTTTCTCTCAGCCCAGTCAATCAATGCGCTGCGAGACTTGTCATCAAATCCTGCGCCATCAATCGCCCGGCGCATGTCGAAATACATGCCACTCTCTAGCCGGCACACGAAGAGCATTTCAAGCGCCTGAAGCGGTCCCAGATTAAGGAAAGCGATTTGGTCGTCGCTTTCGTCCAGCAGTTCCCAGCCTTCCGACTCGACAACCGCACCGAGCAGAACCGACGCGGCGAATGCGACGGCAAGATCGGGAGCTGCAGCACGCTCACGCAGCTCTTCCTCTAGCATCGGAATATCCGCCGCAGATTGATCCGTCCGAAAATAGGGTTTCACTACCAGTTCCCTGAGCCCTAGAGCGTCCCAGAGCGGCTGAGTTGTATATGGCGGCTTCTTCTTCATTAGTTCCTTGCCGAGAATAGCTAGCGCGGACGCCGCTTGCTCCTCGGTAAAATCTGACCGGGGATCCCCGAGATAAGCGTGCAGGATATGCAGACCAGCCGCCCTTTTGCCCCGGGATGCAAGGACGCCATGCAGAATTGCCGGATCGGGAGAGAACAGTGACGTCGACGGCACTAACGAGACGAGTTGCTCCGGGTCAATCAGTCGATGCTTAAATGCCACTAATGCAGGCCGGAAACTCACCGCACTCCACTCGCCCAGGCGCCGGTCTAACACCGGGCGATAGAGGTCCCAATCCGGCGTCCCCAACCGGAGATCCTCGCCTTCTACTATGTCTACAATCTCCGCGACCTCGCTAAAGCTACCGAGCATGGTGAACGCGGCAGCCGAAATTCCTCGGTCGGATGATTCGAGGAGTCTCTCCAAGTGCAGTATGAACTCATCCTGGGTAATGGTTGATACCTGCCCGTGCGCCACAAGAAGGGTCACTAGCGGGGTCAGGAGGTCCTCTACCTCAAGGTCAATCGCATAGTCCGTGTCAGCATCCGCACCAGCGGCCGCGAGCCTGGAAACGTCATCGGAGGCGAACTCCAAATAGTTTTCTACCTGCCCCCGCAAGGCCATCTCAATGGCAACATCAGTTACTTTGCGGCAGATGCTCGTTGATGGAAGTAGGACGTCAAGGTAGCGGGACGCGAAAGAAAGTAAGTTCCATGCTTCATGCCCGTGCGCCTCTCCGGCGTCCTGCAGAAGATACTCATACATCTTATCGATCGCGTCGCCGTAGTATTGGTCGAGGATCTGCATTGATATCTGGGCGACTATATCCCACTCGCCCTGACTGATTTTTGCACCGAGTACTTTCCATAGACGTCGCGGGCTAGAGTTACGAACCACGAGTTCGCGAGCGGCAAAGTATTCTAGGAACGTCTGGTGAGTGAACTTATACAGCCGCTCGTTACGAGAGTTGACGCCAACGTCCGTAAGGACCCAGGCCCGCCCACGCCAAGACTCTAGCAGGCTGGACGCCTCATCGACGGCATCGTCAATCGATTCGTGCCTACCGCCCAGCCACTGTTTCGCAATTCTCCTTTTCAGGAGGCCTTCCGGCACACCATCGACAGGGTTGTAGTCCGCGAAGATCCAAAGCGCGATTGATTGAAGAGCCTTCCGCGCATCTTTCTTCAGGATGCTTGTCGTTCGGATCCCGCGGCTCGCGTCCCATTTCTCGAATAGCATTCGTGCGCACTGATCATAAAGCTCTGCTCTGTCCTGTGGGATAGACCGCTCCCCGCGATAGACGTTACACAGAAGCCCGAGCATTAGTGGGTTCGATCGCAAGTCAGCAACACTTGAGGACTCACGAAGAAACGCAGCAGAAACTGCAACCTTCTCTGCCGCTGTCAACCGGTCGTCCAGCTTGAACCATTTGCTCGCGTAGGCCTCTACGTCGTCGTCGTTGAAGCTGCGCAGCGTGGCTACCTGAAATATCGATGGGTCGAGGGCTGCCTCTCGATACCCCACCACTCTGCTCGTTGCAATCAAATGGGTCGTAGCGTACGTGGAGCCGAAAGCCTCGATGGACTTTGTGATCTCTCGTCTTCTGTGGGTCTCAAGCAATTCGTCTAGGCCGTCGAATATGACGACGGCCTTCCCTGTTGCCAGCAGAAATTTGACGGCACCTGGAGGAGGCTCTATATGCAGATCTTCGTTTAACGAGTCTTCAAGATATTCGACCAGCGACGAGCTGCGCGCTCTCTTGTGTTCCTCATAGCGCCGAAGCGTCACGACGAACGGGACCTTATCTCCCTCGAAACCTGCGGCCGGAGGGCCGCTCAAATCGTATACTATGCGTTGAGAAAGTGTCGACTTCCCTGCACCTGGGTCGCCCAATACGACGACCCGGTAGCCTCGGCCGAGCAGGACGGAAAGTCCGATTTCATATTCGGTATGAGTCTCGGCGTCTTCCTCAGGAATAATGCCAAAGTCCTCTGGGCGGTCGGGCGATAAGCGGGGAGCGATGTGGATCGCGTTGATTGGGACTCGCTTCTGCGTCTCGAAGTACGCCGGCACAAGTTCTGAGTTGGCGGCGCGAGCGACTCGGCGGTAGTCCTCGATGAACTTAAGAATGGCGGGCATCTGGGCCGGCTCAATGCCTGTCAGAGATTCTGCGTGCTCTGAGACGGATCGCAATCGGCCACCCGCGACCTCTATGGCCGCCCGTCCCCGCACATTAGTGTATTCCTCGGGTTCGAACCGCCGCAATTCGTCGACAGCCGCTGTGGACTGTTCAGCGAGAGCGCGGATAATGGTGCCGGACACTGCGGTGGATTTAGAGGCCGGAATATTGAGCAGCAGAGTCAGGGTCGCGCTCAGCTGGCTATCCAGCGCGGGCCTTAAATCGTTTATGTTCCCCATGATGCAGGCGACTGCGGTTGTCCTAGCGATCGATCGAAACTCAGAAGAGTGCAGGAACTTCCCGAGAAGTATTTCTTCTGCAGGTGAAACTAGCTCTGTCAGCTTGGCCAGAATTGGGAGGAGCGTCTTCTTTCCCGCGAACGCCCGATCAGTGAGACGTCGACCTCTAATCGACGTCCTTGCCGGCGTCTCTCGCCTCTGTACAAACCCTTTGACTGCCTCAACGGCCAAGCCTGCGATCAGGTTGGGCGATATCGGGTCCACAGCCTCCCCCTCCGGCCACGTCGCCGTAGTCAGTCCTGCCAGACCCAAGCCTCTCTTGCATGAGGGAGCGATTCAAGAGCAAGGCGGACGATTGCCAACGCGGACCACGATGTGCGACGACGGATTGCCTAGACACCTTCGGCTCTACTTCGAGGCGTTTGGTGGGATCCAGGACCGCGTGCCATCCACGTGCCAGTAGCCGGCACCCCCGGACGGTCACCAGGGGGCGCGAGACGATGCATCAAGCTGGCAGCAAGCGCCCGAGGGGCGACGCGATGCACAGGTGCGTTGATCGTCCAACGGGGGCAGAATGGCGTACGTGACGAGCCCTGATCCAGATGCGGAGTGGTGGACGACGTCGGAGGTCGCCGAGTACCTCGGCGTCCAGGTCGGCACCGTGAGTTCCTACCGGAACCGTGGCCAGATGCCGGAGCCGGACAAGACGCTCGGTCGCACCCACCTCTGGCGCCCGCGCACGGTCATGTCGTGGCACGAGGGTCGCCCTCGGCTCGGGAGCCGCGCCGCTGACGCGAGCAACGACCAGCCCTGGACCGTCTTCCAGGTCTCCACCGCTGTGGAGACGCGTGAGGCGGCCGTGGAGCTGGCGCGCCTCGTTGTGGAGGCGAGGCTTGCGGCCGGCGCGCAGATCGTCGGGCCGGTCATCTCGGCCTTCTGGCATCAGGGGGAGTTCGGCACCGGCGAAGAGTGGCAGCTCCTCCTGAAGACGCATGCCCAGCGCTTCGAGGACCTGCAAGCCTTCCTCCAGGACAATCACCCTTGGCAGAACCCCGAGATCGCGGCCGTGCCGATCGTGATGAGTTCGGACGAGTATGCCGCGTGGGTCAGCCGGACCCTCCTGCTGGACGTGAAGCCGTAGGGCTACGCCCTGGCGCGCTCCAACACCTCTCGCACTCCTGGCACGCCAGCGTGATCCCTCAACCGTTGCAGGACCGGGCTGAGACGTTGACGAGGTCGCACGGAGGCGACGCCTTCGGAGAGGTTCAGTACGCGGTCGGCAACCCGTGCGGCCTCCTCCGGCTCCCCCGCCGTGGCGTAGGCGTCCGCCAGCCAGCACGAGTACAGGGCCTTGTCGCGGGCGTGGGCGTCGTCAAAGCCTTCTAGTACGTCCTCCAGCAGAGGAACGGCGCGCAGCGGCCGGCCGAGTTCCGCCCAGCAGCGCCCGGTCATGATGGTCACCTCCTGGTCGTCAACCCATGTCGACCAGTCAGGTTCTTCCGTCGCATTGCGATCCTGCAAGGCGGCGCGCGCCGTCGCCAGAGCCGCATCAGTCTCGCGGGCGTTTCCGACGACGGCGTGTGCCCAGGCCCGACGCTCGTGTAGCAGAGCCCTGACAGTGGCCGGGGCTTCGCCACCGGCTGCGGCGCATGAAGCCTCCGCGATCGCCACGGCTTCGCGGGGATCGCCGCCTACGGTTTGGTAGGCCAGGAACGCCAGAGCGTTTCCGGCGAGATGAGGCGCGCGCGCTTGATTGGCTATCCCGTGGCTTTCGCCGTAGAGCCGCTTCGATAGGTCCAAGTTCCCTGCGTCGAATGCAGCCCACCCAGCTTGCTGCGCCTGTTCCGCCAGAATTGCGAGCAGTTGCTGTTGAACCGTCTCCGTGTAGGTGCCGGCCGCTACGAGTTTCTTAGTCATCTCGTATTCGGACAGGTAAAGGCGAATAGTGTCGCCTCCTCCGAGGACGTCATCGAGACGACGAAGCCGCGCAGTCCGTCGCGCAAGAACCTTCGGCAGCTCCTGGCCGAGGCGTCGCCCGGAGGAAAGGTCAGCGGAGTCAACGGCACCGAGCAGGGTGCCGGCACCGACGGCAGATACGCGCAGAAAATCACGGCGATTCACGGTCTCACCTCTGGCATCTTGGGCCACCAATTGGCTGACCTCCCACTCTCGGGGAGCCAAGCCCAGCATATGCCCTGGAATTCGCATCGCATCTGCGATTATGCTGATCTTTTCGTATGTTGCGATACTGCCCTGTCCACGGGCGAGCGCGCCGACTCTTTCAGCTTTGATTGAGCACGCCTCCGCAATTCTCGAATAGCTGATTCCAGCCCATTTCCGAGCCAGCATAAACACTGTCCCGAAGTCATGCCGCGCGAGTGCGGCCCGCATGTCCTCGCGCTCCAGGACATGGCGCGGGATAGCGACCCCGCTGACTCGCTGCGACATGCACGCCTCCACCCCGTCGGTCGCTCCTCATCTACATCCGTCAGTGGCCTACCCATCATGGGTACCCCCGTCGGAGGGTCGAAAGAGCACTTCCCAGCCTCGCACTCTTACACCCAGGGATCAACACAGCGCGATGCGTAGTCACCTTGACCTGTACCGAGTGAGTCAGTACGGTCGAGTCGGTACTGAGTCGCACGGCTGTCCCATGGCAGGGAGGTTGGGCATGGCGAAGTCAGGAATGTTCGGTGAGCGCCCGGTGGGTGTGGTGACGCTGGTGGAGACGCCGGTGTCGCGGTCGTACGCGCAGAAGGCACGGGTGGCGTTCCTCGTCGTGGCGGCGTCCGTCGCCCTGGTGGTGGGTGCCACCACGTCGGTGGCGCTGCCGCTGGCGCTCGCGGTGGTGGTCGGGTTGCTGTCCGGCGGGGTGTGCGGCCTGGTGGTCGCATGCCTGGTCCGGGTGTGGCCAGCGCTGCGGGTGCTGTGGTGGTGGGCGTTCGAGATCGTCGCTGCGCTCACGCTGTTCGTCGGCATGGCCTACCTGTCTCGGGCGACGCATCCGGCGGTGCCGCTGGTGCTCCTGGCCGTGGCGCTCGGCGTGGTCTTCGGCGTCGGTCGGCTCCGGCGGCGCGTGTCGGCGTGGGTGTGGTGCGTAGTGGTGCGGCACCGGCTGCGGCTGTGCTTCGCGGAGTTCATCCGGTCCGCGTCGCGGCTGCACCCGGGTCGGCTGCCGCTGATCCTCTGGGCGCGGCCGACGCCGGCCGGGGAGCGGGTGTGGGTGTGGCTGCGGCCGGGCCTGGACCTGACGGACCTGGACGGCAAGGCGGACAAGCTCGCAGTGGCCTGCTGGGCGGGTGAGGCGCGGATGGTCCGCGCGTCGGCCCGGCATGCCGCCCTGGTGCGGGTCGACATCACCCGCCGTGACCCGCTGACCGGCCTGGTGGCATCGCCGCTGTCGGCGCTGGTGACCTGGATGCGCGACGAGGACGCCCCGGTGTCGCCGGCCATGCCACCGCTGGGCCTGGACCTCCTGGACGTGCCGGAGCCGGCCCCGGAGCAGCGCAACCCGCGCCGCTGAAACCAAGACTCATACGCCCTGACCGGGGTGTGTGCGGTGACCGCCACAAGGACGGTTCACCTCGATCAATCTCGAAGGAGATCGCAATGGCAAACGACACGACCGTGACGGTGGTCGGCAACCTGACCGCCGACCCGGAACTGCGGTTCACCCCGGCCGGGGTGGCGCTGGTGAAGTTCACCGTGGCGTCCACGCCTCGGGTGTTCGACCGCAACTCGGGTGAGTACCGCGACGGTGACCCGCTCTTCCTGACCTGCACCGCGTGGCGGGACCTGGCCGAGCACATCGCCGAGTCCCTGGCCAAGGGCACCCGCGTGGTGGTGGCCGGGCGGCTGCGGCTGTCGCGGTGGGAGAACGAGGAGGGCGAGAAGCGCTCCGCGTACGGCCTGGACGTGGACGAGGTCGGCCCGTCGCTGCGGTTCGCCACCGCGACGGTGAAGAAGATGGCCCGCACCCGCAACGGGGACGGGTTCACCCCGGAGACGCCGGCGGACGACCCCTGGTCGACCGCCGCGCCGGCGTCGGCGGCCTGAGCGGAGGCTGATGTCGACGCTGACCGTTCCCGCCGTACCGGGTGGCATGCCCGCCGACCCGCCCGTGTCGATCTTCGACCCGGTGCACGTCGGGGTGGACGAGTTCGGCCACCCGGTGCGGGTACCGCTGATCTACCGCAACCTGTTGATCGGTGGGGAACCGGGCGGCGGCAAGTCGACCCTGCTGAACCTGATCGTGGCTCACGCAGCCCTGTCGCCCGACTGCCGGCTGTGCCTGCTCGACGGCAAGCAGGTCGAGTTGGGCCAGTGGAAGAGCTGCGCCGACGTGTTCGTCGGCCCGGACATCACGCATGCCCTGGCCACGCTGCGGCGGATGCAGATCGTGATGGACAACCGGTACGCCTACCTGGAATTCGCTGGCCGCCGGAAGACCCAACGCGATGACGTGTTCAGCCCGATCCTCGTCGCCGTCGATGAGATCGCCTACTTCTCGGCCACCGTCGGGGACAAGAAGACCCGGGAGGACTTCGCGGGTCTCCTGCGGGACTTGGTGGCCCGAGGTAGGGCGGTCGGCATCATCGTCGTCGCGGCGACGCAACGCCCCTCGTCCGACATCATCCCGACGAGCCTGCGGGACCTGTTCGCCTGGCGGTGCGCCTTCCGGTGCACCACCAACGTGTCCTCCGACATCGTGCTGGGGCACGGGTGGGCAGACCGCGGCTGGTCGGCCAACACGATCAGCCCGACCAACCCCGGCGTGGGCCTGCTCATCGCCGAGGGCGGCACCCCGCAACTTATCAAAGCCGCCTACCTCGATGACGCGGCCTGCGCCCGCATCGCCACCCACGCCGCCCGCATGCGGGCTGACCGCAAGGAGCGTGCGGCATGAGTATCCGTATCCGACCCCGGCCGGCCACGTCGCCAACCTGGCCCGCCCCGGACGATTCCCACCTGCCGCACCCGGACTGGTGCGCCCGAGGGCACGCCTGCGGCCTGGGCGAGCACCGGGCACAGCCGGTGACCCTACGGGTTCCCGGTCACGGCGTGGTGGTCCTGACCCGGGTGCTGGCCGCCGACGGCAGCCAGCACGCCGAGATCCGCACCCGCATCAACCTCGCGGCCGGCGACACCAACGCCCGGGCGCACCTGATGCGGATCGTCACCGAGTTCGACGCGGCCCTGCGGCGGATGGTCCGTCTCCAGCGCCGAACGCCATAAGAACGGGCCGGCTGCACCGGGATTCGCCCTGAGAAAGCACCCCGAGGCCGCCGACCCGCCCCATCAACAGCCCGGAAGGAGCTGCCGCCATGCACGCTACCCAAAACACGGTCGCCGAGCAGGTGACCACCCCGGCCCGCACGCTGCGGGACGCCGCCCTGTACCTGTCCCGCCACGGCTGGACCCAGGGCGCCTACTACGACGCCACGTCGGGGTCGTTCACTCCCCCGGCCTGCCTGGTCGGTGCGGTCGGCATGGTCTGCTACGGCGGACCCGTCGACGCCCCGGCCCAGATGTTCGATGCCCCGGAGTTCGCCGACTTCGAGGCGGCGTTGACCTACCTGGACTGGTACTTGGCCTGCCGGTTCTCCGACGGCCAGTACTACCAGGGGCTCGACAACGCCTACGACTTCAACGACGCCAAGGGCCAGACCGCCGACGCTGTCATTGCCGTCCTCAACGCGGCGGCCGACGCGTGGGACCGCACCAACGGTGGTGCGGCATGAACAAGAACACCGTCAAGCCCGGCTTGACGCGCAGTCGCACCAAGCGCGCCAAGCGGTCGGTGGAAACCACCGAGTTCGACGCGTTCGTGCGGCGCATCCTGCGGGCGTACGCCCGTCGGGTCGCTGCCGGTGACATCGAGGCGCTGCGGTCCCTCGCGGTGCTGTCCACCGAGGTGGACACCGTGACCCGGCTCGCTGTCACCGGTCTGCGCCAGCCTCCGTACCGGTACTCCTGGTCGGAGATCGCCGACCGGCTGGGTGTGTCCCGGCAGGCGGTGCAGATGCGCTACGCCGACCGCGCCGACCGCGTCGCCCTGGACGAGCGGATGATCCGCGCCGGACTGGGCGTCACGGTGGCGACCCTCGCCCAGGTTTTCGCCGATCACCACCCCGGTAGCCCGGCATCGTCGCTGTGCCCGGGCTGCGGCTTCCGCTACCCCGACGGGGTGACGGACTGCCCGACCAACGCCACGGCTCGCCCCCTGCTCTACCGGCGACGTGGCGAGGACAAGCAGGCGCTCTCCGTGCTGACGCCTGACCAGCTCGCCGACCTGCACAACCTCAAGACCGCCCGGAGCAACCGGACGGCCACCCGCAGGGCGGCCCTACCCACGCCGCCGGCCTCCCGTGAGGAACCGACCTTGTTCGGCCTCGCTAACGGGAGGGCCACGGCATGACCACCAACCCGACCAATCTCCGGCCGGCGGCCGGTGAGCCCCGGTTGGCGTCGATCGCCTCGTGGGCGGTGCTGGCTGCGTCGTTCGGCCTGTCCGCCTCCACCTGGATCGCGCTGGCCGAACTCGCCGGCTTCACCGCCCGCATCACCCTGCCCGGCACCTCGGTCAGCCTCGCCCTGGCCTGGCTGATGCCCATCGCGGTCGACGGCTACGTGGTCGTCGCCCTGGTGCTGTGGATGGCTCCCGTGCCCGCACGGGTCGCCGCATTCGCCAAGAGGAACACCTACGGTGCGGCCGGCATCGGCATCGCTGCCCAGTCGGCGTACCACCTGCTCCAGACCAACGCCAACACCGACGAAACCTGGCGCGTGGCCATGGCCGCGATCGTCGGCGCACTGCCCCCGGCCGTCGCCGGCCTGGCCGTGCACATGCGCGCCCTGATCCGCCGGGAAAGCGGCCGGACCCCGGCCGCCGCCACCGGCACCGTCCCGGCACCCGCCGAGACGCCGACCCCAACCGTCACCGTTCCCGCCGTCCCGGCACCGACGCCGGTCCGGCCCGAGCTGCCCATCGTTCCCATCCTCGAACCGGCCGAATCGGCACCGACGCCGGCCCGGCCCGAGGTCCCGACCCCGGCCCAGGTCGCCACCCGGATCACCGCACCGCGACCGGCCCCCACCCCGGAGCCGTCGACGCCCGCGCCCGATGCGAC
>NZ_JBPQTL010000133.1:0-12870 GCF_051386295.1 Micromonospora sp. URMC 105
GTGGGGGAGACGGTGAGCAGGGCCGCCACGGTGACCGTCGCCGCGGCGGCGGCGGTCAGCCGGCGGGCGACGGCACGGCGGGCGGGGTGCGGTGGGACGGGACCGCGTGGCTGCATGGATACCTCGCAGACGGAGGATGAGTCGATCCGAAAAACATTCGGTTACCGGATGGTAAGCGTTCATCGATGTCCATGAAAGGCCTGGAGTGGGCCACCGCCCGTGGCCCGGCGGTTCGGTACCGTTCCGCCATGACCAGTCGACCCGCAGCCGGGGGTGGCCGGTGGGTCGAGGTCGACCCGGCCCGCGTCGCCCGCTGGGTCGAGGGCTTCGCCGACCGGCACGGCCCGCCCACCACCGCCGTCACCGGGTACGGCCTGCTGCTCACCGCCCCGGACGGCGCGACCGCCGAACTGCACACCCCGCCCGGGGCGCCGTCCGCCCCCGACGTACCCGCCTTCGTGGCCGCGGCGGCCGAGCCGCGCCGGATCGGCCTGCTGCTCGCCCGCAAGGGTGCGGTGGCGGTCGGCGTCGCGGCGGGGGAGGAGCTGGTGGTCTCCAAGGTGGACACCCGCTACGTGCAGGGGCGCTCCGCCGCGGGCGGCTGGTCCCAGCAGCGGTTCGCCCGCCGCCGGGACAACCAGGCGAAGGCGGCGCTCGGCGATGCGACGGAGCTGGCCGTACGGCTGCTGCTGCCGGAGGCGGCGACGCTGCGCGCGCTGGTCTGCGGCGGTGACCGGCGGGCCGTCGACACCGTGCTCGCCGAGCGGCGGCTGGCCCCGCTCGCCGCGCTGCGGGCCGAGCGGCTGCTCGACGTCCCGGAGCCCCGGCACGCCGTGCTGGTCGCCGCGATCACCGCGGCCCGTGCGGTACGGATCCTGGTACGCGACGCCCCGCCCGGCCCGGCCTGACCCCGGTCACCGCCGGGCGGGCGGCGTCCAGGCCGGATCGATCGCGCCGAGCAGCTCGTCCTGCTCGTCGGCGAGCGGAGCGGTCAGCGGCAGCGGCGTGAACCGGCAGGCGAACAGCAGTCCGTCGTCCCCGCCGCCGCCGGAGACCCGGTGGGTCCACCGTCGTGCCGGTCCGGGCGGCGCCGTCAGGTGCACGTAGGTGGTGTGGCGGGGCTCGCCGGTCACCGGGTGCGGCCGGACCCGGACGCCGAGCGCGGCGACCGGCGTCACTCCCGTCAGCCCGCTCTCCTCGGCCACCTCGCGCACCGCCGCGTCGGCCCACCCCTCGTCCGGCTTCATCCCGCCGGCCGGGACCTGTGTGCCGGCGTGCGGGAAGTCGACGTGGTCGAAGACGAGCAGCTCCGGCCCGGCGGCACCGTCGCGGACGACGTAGGCGGCGACCCGGAGCCGGGGCGGTGCACCGGCCATCCGGTCAGTCTGGACGAACGCGGCCGGGACCGGCGACCGGGAAACGCCACGGCGGCCGGTGGATCACCGACCCACCGGCCGCCGCCGGGCACTTCTCAGGTGCGGTCAGAGAGCGCCGCCGAAGGTGTCGCAGGACGAGGGGTCGCCGGTCTCGAAGCCCTTGGTGAACCACTCCTTGCGCTGTGCCGAGGAGCCGTGGGTGAACTCCTCCGGGTTCGCCGGGCGGTTGGCCCGCTCCGAGATGGCGTCGTCGCCGATCTTCTCGGCCGTGTCGATCGCCTGCGCGATGTCCTGCTCGCTGATGCTCTTGAAGATCTTCTGGCCCTTGGCGTCGGCGGTGCCGGTGGCGTTCTTCGCCCAGGCGCCCGCGTAGCAGTCGGCCTGCAGCTCCAGCTTCACCGACAGCGCGTTGGCGTTGTCCGGGTCACGCTGCTGCTGGCGGCGCATCTGCGCCTCGGTGCCGAGCAGGTCCTGCACGTGGTGGCCGTACTCGTGGGCCAGCACGTACGGCTGGGCGAACTCGCCCTCCGCGCCGAGCTGGTCGGCGAGCACCCGGTAGAAGGTGAGGTCGATGTAGATCAGATCGTCGGCCGGGCAGTAGAACGGGCCCACGCCGGAGTCGGCCTGGCCGCACGCGGTGTTGACGCCCTGGCTGAAGAAGACGGTCTTCGACGGCTGGTACCGCTCGCCGAACTTCTCCGGCAACGCGGTCTGCCAGTACGCCTGGATCGAGTTGACGTAGGCGGCGTTGCGGCAGTCCAGCTGCTGGAGTCTGTCGTCGGCCGCGCACTTCTGCTCCAGTGCCGTGTTGTCGCCCTGCTCCCCGCCGCCGCCGTTGGTCGCCGCGTTCAGCCCGAAGCCGCCGCCGACGAGCGCCACCAGCACGGCGACGATGATGCCGACGAGGCCACCGCGACCGCCGCCGATCGGGATCGGGATCCCCATCCCGCCGCCTCCGCCGGACCCTCGCCGATCGTCCACCTGACTGGTGTCGATCTGCGCGTTCTCGTTCAGCTCCATGTTGACCCCGATCACCGATTCATCACGTGTGGTGGTTGCGGTACCGGACCGGGTCCGGACGGCGTTTCGGTACCCGATGATCTTGCTGGGTAATCCGGGCGGGGCGCGAAAGGCGGCCCGGTACACTTGCTCCGTGCTGCTCTGCGAAGGCTGAACCGCCCCGCGCCGACGGTCCATCGGGCCCGCCGGCCGTTTCGCGTGCCCTGAGTCAGCCCTTCCGGACCCCGAGAGCGAGTACCGCAAAATGATCACTGCCACCGGCCTGGAGCTGCGTGCCGGCGCCCGGATCCTGCTGTCCGACACCACGCTGCGGGTGCAGCCGGGTGACCGGATCGGCCTGGTCGGCCGCAACGGCGCCGGCAAGACCACCACGCTGAAGGTGCTGGCCGGCGAGGGTCAGCCGTACGCCGGGCAGATCGACCGGCGCAGCGCGATCGGCTACCTCCCGCAGGACCCGCGTACCGGTGACCTGGAGGTCACCGGACGGGACCGGGTGCTCTCCGCCCGCGGGCTGGACGTGCTGATGGCCCAGATGGCGGAGATCGAGACCAAGCTCGCCGACGGCGCCGACGACAAGCTGGTGCGCCGCTACGGCGCGCTGGAGGACCAGTTCGCCTCGCTGGGCGGGTACGCCGCCGAGGCCGAGGCGGCCCGGATCTGCGCCAACCTCGGGCTGCCCGACCGGGCGCTCGCCCAGACCATCGGCACCCTCTCCGGCGGTCAGCGCCGCCGCATCGAGCTGGCCCGGATCCTGTTCCGCGACGCCGGTGAGAACGGCGGCGGCATCCTGCTGCTCGACGAGCCCACCAACCACCTCGACGCCGACTCGATCACCTGGCTGCGCACCTTCCTCGCCAACCACAAGGGCGGCCTGATCGTGATCTCCCACGACGGCGCGCTGCTGGAGTCGGTGGTCAACAAGGTGTGGTTCCTCGACGCCACCCGCTCCGTGGTCGACGTCTACAACCTCGGCTGGAAGGCGTACCTGGAGGCGCGGGAGACCGACGAGCGCCGCCGCCGCCGCGAACGCGCCAACGCCGAGAAGAAGGCCGGCGCGCTGATGGCCCAGGCCGACAAGATGCGGGCCAAGGCCACCAAGACCGTCGCCGCGCAGAACATGGCCCGCCGCGCCGAGAAGCTGATCTCCGGCCTGGAGGAGGTCCGGGTCTCCGACAAGGTCGCCAAGGTGCGCTTCCCCACCCCGGCGCCGTGCGGCAAGACCCCGCTGACCGCCACCGGCCTCTCCAAGTCGTACGGGTCGCTGGAGATCTTCACCGACGTGAACGTCGCGGTGGACCGGGGTTCCCGGGTCGCCATCCTCGGCCTCAACGGCGCCGGCAAGACGACACTGCTGCGGATGCTCGGCGGCCTGCTCACGCCGGACACCGGCGAGGTGCACGCCGGGCACGGGCTGCGGCTGGGCTACTACGCCCAGGAGCACGAGACGCTGGACGTCGAGCGCACCGTGCTGGAGAACATGCGGGCCGCCGCGATCGAGCAGACCGACACCGACCTGCGCAAGATCCTCGGCGCGTTCCTCTTCTCCGGCGAGGACGTGGACAAGCCGGCCGGGGTGCTCTCCGGCGGCGAGAAGACCCGGCTGGCCCTGGCCACCCTGGTCTGCTCCGGCGCGAACGTGCTGCTGCTCGACGAGCCGACGAACAACCTCGACCCGGTGAGCCGGGAGCAGGTGCTCGACGCGATCGCCCGCTACCCGGGTGCGATCGTGCTGGTCACCCACGACCCCGGCGCGGTGCTCGCGCTCAAGCCGGACCGGGCCATCCTGCTGCCCGACGGCGACGAGGACGCCTGGAGCGACGACCTGCTCGAACTGGTCGAGCTGGCCTGACGGCCGGCGTCCGGCGGGACGGCTCAGGCGGCCAGGCCGGCGAGGCGGGTCAGCACGCCGGAGGTGACCAGGATGACCAGGCCGACGCCGATGAAGATCGCCGGCACCAGCCAGTGCCCGGCCCGGCCGACCAGCCGGACCACCCGGGGGTGGCCGCCCAGCAGGGCCGCGACCGCACACCAGAGCGCCACCAGCGCGGCGAAGACCACCAGCCAGACCAGCCCGGCCGCCGGCGGCAGGGAGCGGAACACCGGTACGTAGACGGCGATGTTGTCCGCACCGTTGGCGATGGTCACGCCGGCCACCCCGAGCGCGCCGCCGACCACCGCCGCCGGCGCCTCGTCGTCGTCGGTACGCGACAGCAGCGCCCGGACCCCGAGGCCGATCGGCAGCAGGCCGAGCAGCCCGGTCCACGGGTCGGGCACCACCAGCAGCCCGGCCGCGACCACCACGGCCGTCGCGACCAGCGCACCGATGCCCAGGTACTGGCCCGCGACGATCTGCCAGGGCCGGGGCCGGCCGGTGGCGCGGGCCGCCACGAAGAGCACGGTGAGCACGACGATGTCGTCCACGTTGGTCGCGGCGAACACCAGGGCCGCGCCGGCGGCGGCGGCGAGCACGTCGGTCACGCCAGGCAGGGTACGGGCCGCGTGCCGGGCACCGGCCGGCCCCGGGCGCGCGCGTCCCCGCGGGGCCGGTCGGAAGGATCACTCTATCGGGAAGCTGACATCGCATAGCGTGTCGGTTGGCGAAGAGTTGATATCTGGCGCATGATCGTTCGAGGCGGTCTAATAGGTGGGACCGTATCCGAACCGCACAGTCTGGGACGTGAGGAATCAGCATGGCAGCCACTGGCACAGCCACCAGCACTGAGAAGGGTCGCCGGATCGTCGGAGCCGAGCGTCAGACGCTCGCCAAGGACCTGGTAAAGCGGTACACCTCGGGTGAGAGCATCCGCGCCCTCGCGGCCTCGACCGGACGTTCCTACGGGTTCATCCACCGGGTGCTCACCGAGTCCGGGGTGCAGCTGCGGCAGCGCGGCGGCGCCCGGCGCCGCAAGAAGGCGTGACCCGGCCACCAGCGTCGTCCATCAGCGTCGTGTTCCGGGCCGTCCGGTGACCGCCGAGACGACCGGGGTACGACTCGACTGCGACGGGCCGGTCGCGACGGTGACGTTGTGCCGGCCCGACGTGCTCAACGCCCAGACCCCGGCGATGTGGCGCGCGATGAGCGACTTCTCGCGGGATCTCCCCGGCGACGTGCGTGTCGTCGTGGTGCGTGGCGAAGGGCGGTCCTTCTCCGCCGGCCTCGACCTCTCGGTCGCCGGGGCGTCCGGGCCGGGCTCCTTCGCCGAGCTGGCCACCCTGCCCGAGCAGGAGTGCGCCGACCGGATCGCCGAGTTCCAGGGCGGCTTCAGCTGGCTGCACCGCCCCGACGTGATCTCCGTGGCCGCCGTGCAGGGGCACGCGATCGGGGCCGGCTTCCAGCTGGCGCTCGCCTGCGACCTGCGGGTGCTCGCCGAGGACGCCAAGCTCTCCATGGCCGAGGTGACCCTGGGCCTGGTGCCGGATCTCGCCGGGACGAAGCGCCTCGTCGAGCTGGTCGGCTACTCGCGGGCGCTGGAGATCTGCGCCACCGGCCGGCGGATGGACGCCGCCGAGGCCGACCGGATCGGGCTGGCCACGCTCGTCGTGCCCACCGCCGACCTGGACGGTGCGGTGCGGGACCTCACCGCCGGCCTGCTGGCCAACAACCGCGACGCGGTGGTCGAGATCAAGGCGCTGCTCGCCGGCGCGGCCGGCCGCTCGCACGCCGACCAGCAGCGCGCCGAGCGGGAGGCGCAGACCCGTCGGCTGCGCGACCTCACCGGGCGGGGAGAATAGTAAGGACCGTTCGGGAAGATCCGGGTTACTGCTGAGGTTGTCGTAGTCGTCGGGAGAATCGAACCGACGGTGCGCGCTGTCCAGACCCGGAGGTGACCGATGTCCAACCCGATGTCCGGCGGGGCCGGGTGGAGCATGCTCCGGTCGATGCGCAGCAGCGACGAGGTCGCCGCGCACCGGCTGAAGCACGGCACCGCCCGGCGGATCGTCGCCTTCGCGGGGCCGTACCGGCGGGACATCATCGTCTTCCTGGTCACCGTCGTGATCGCCGCGATCATCGGGGTGGCCACCCCGGTGCTGGCCGGAAAGGTCATCAACGCCATCACCCGGGGCGGCCCCGAGGCCGGGGCGACCGTGGTCCGCCTGGCGCTGGTGATCGCCGCGCTGGCGGTCGCCGACGCGCTCTTCTCCCTCGCCCAGCGGTGGTACTCGGCCCGCATCGGCGAGGGGATCATCCTCGACCTGCGCACCCGGGTCTACGACCACGTGCAGCGCATGCCGTTGCAGTTCTTCACCCGCACCCAGACCGGCGCGCTGGTCAGCCGGCTCAACAACGACGTGATGGGCGCGCAGCGGGCGTTCACCTCCACGCTCTCCGGCGTGGTCAGCAACGTCATCCAGCTGGTGCTGACCGCCGGGGTCATGTTCACCCTCTCCTGGCAGATCACCACCCTCTCGCTGGTCCTGCTGCCGATCTTCATCATCCCGGCCCGGCGGGTCGGCAAGCGGCTGGCCGAGATCACCCGGGAGTCGTACAACCTCGACGCCAAGATGAACGCGACGATGACCGAGCGGTTCGGCGTGGCCGGGGCGCTGCTGGTCAAGCTCTTCGGGTCGCCCGAGGTCGAGGCCCGCCGCTTCGCCGGGCGGGCCGAGCGGGTCCGCGACATCGGCATCCAGTCGGCCATGTACTCGCGGACCTTCTTCGTGGCGATGCTGCTGGTCGCCTCGCTGGCCCAGGCGCTGACCTACGGGCTCGGTGGCTGGCTCGCGGTCACCGGCGCGGTCAGCGCCGGCACCGTGGTCACCCTCGCGCTGCTGCTCACCCGCCTCTACGGTCCGCTGACCGCGCTGTCCAACGTCCGGGTGGACGTGATGAGCGCGCTGGTCTCCTTCGACCGGGTCTTCGAGGTGCTGGACCTGCGCCCCGGCATCGAGGAGAAGCCGGATGCGGTGCCGGTGCCCCGTGGCAACGGCCGGGTCGAGTTCCGCGACGTCCGGTTCCGCTACCCGGCCGCCGCCGAGGTGTCGCTGGCCTCGCTGGAGGAGGTCGCCACCCTCGACCGTACGGTCAACGAGCCGGTGCTCAAGGGCGTGTCGTTCACCGTCGAGCCGGGTCAGATGGTGGCCCTGGTCGGGCCCTCCGGCGCCGGCAAGTCGACGCTGTCCATGCTGATCTCCCGGATCTACGACGTGACCGACGGCGAGGTACGCGTCGGCGGCGTGGACGTCCGTGACGCCACCCTCGCCTCGCTGCGCGACGAGATCGGCGTGGTCACCCAGGACTCGCACCTGTTCCACGAGACGATCGCCGAGAACCTGCGCTACGCCAAGCCGGACGCCACCGACGACGAGATCTGGGCGGCGCTGGCCGGTGCGCAGGTCGCCGACCTGGTCCGGGCCCTGCCCGACGGGCTGGAGACGATGGTCGGCGAGCGGGGCTACCGCTTCTCCGGCGGCGAGAAGCAGCGCATCGCGATCGCCCGGCTGCTGCTCAAGGCGCCGTCGATCGTGATCCTCGACGAGGCCACCGCCCACCTGGACTCGGAGAGCGAGGCCGCGGTGCAGCGGGCGCTGGCGGTCGCGCTGACCGGCCGTACCGCGCTGGTGATCGCGCACCGGCTCTCCACGGTCCGCGACGCCGACCAGATCCTGGTCCTCGACGACGGCCGGATCGTGGAGCGAGGCCGGCACGACGAGCTGGTCGCGGTCGGCGGGCTCTACGCCGAGCTGTACCGCACCCAGTTCGCCGTCACCGACTCGCCCACGCCGTACGCGGCGGCGGAGCCCGAGCCGGTGATCACCACGGTGCCGCTGGGCACGTACGTCGCCCAGGAGGCACTGCCGCCGGCTGCGGCCAACTAGCCGGCCACGGCCGCCCGCAGTTCCCCGAAGGCCGCCCCGAGCGTCTCCGGGGTGAAGTGCGCGTTCAGGCCGCTCGGGTTGGGCAGCACCCAGAGCCGGGCCCCGGCCAGCGGCTCCGGCTGCGGGCCGAAACCGGCCTTGGGCCGGGCGAACCCGATCCGGTACGCGGTCACCCCGACCACGGCCACCCAGGCCGGCCGGTACGCGGCGACCTTGCCGGTCAGGACCTCCGCCCCGGCCAGCAGCTCCGCCGGGGTCAGCTCGTCGGCGCGGGCGCTGGCCCGGGCCACCATGTTGGTGATGCCCAGACCGAGACCGGGAAGCAGGTGCTGCTCGCTCGGGTGCAGCTGGCGCGGGGTGAAGCCGCCCCGGTGCAGCGCAGGCCAGAAGCGGTTGCCGGGGCGGGCGAAGTGCCAGCCGGTGGCCGCCGACCAGAGCCCGGGGTTGATGCCGACGAAGAGCACGTCCAGCCCGGGGGCGATCAGGTCCGGGATGGTCCGGTCGGCTGCCGCCGCCAGCTCCTCCTTCGTCGGCCTTCCCGCACCGGAGGCCCCGTGCGTCGCGCCGGAGGCCCTTGGCGTGCGGATGGGCTGCGTGTCGGCGGGCGGCCGACCCGACGCCGGTCCCGGTCGTCGGTCGGACTGGGAGCCGCGTGGCCCGGACCCGGCCCGGGGAACCCGCCGACCCGGTCGGGCACCGGCCGGGTCGTCGGCGCGGTCGGCGGGGCTCACAGGCCGCGCAGCGCGCCGCCGTCGACCGGCACGGTGACCCCGGTGACGTAGCCGGCGGCGGGGGAGAGCAGGAACGCGGCCACCCGGCCGAACTCGGCCGGGTCACCGATCCGGCGCAGCGGGATGCCGGCCTCCGCCTCGACGCGGGCCGCCTCGGCGTCCCCGGTGGCGGCGAAGAGTTCCCGGTTGCGGTCGGTCATGATCCGGCCGGGCAGCAGGCCGAGCACCCGTACGCCGCGCGGGCCGTACTCGTCGGCCATGTCCTTGGCCACCCCGGCCAGGCCGGGGCGCAGACCGTTGGAGATGCCGAGGCCGGGCACCGGACCCCGGGCCGAGGTGGAGAGCACCAGCCCGATCGCGCCGCCGTCGGTGAGCGCGCCGGCCACCGTACGCGCGGTGCGGACGCTGCCGAGGAAGACCGTCTCGAACGACTGCCGCCACTGCTCGTCGGTCACCTGGGCGGCGGTGCCGCGCGGCGGGCCCCCGACCGAGATCAGCGCGCCGTCCAACCGGCCGAAGTGCTCCCGCGCCGTCACCACCAGCCGCTGCGGCGTCTCCGGATCGGCCAGGTCGGCGGTGAGCCCGACGGCGTGCCGCGGACCGCCGAGCCGCTCCACGGCCTCGGCGACCCGTTCCGGGGCGCGCGCCGAGAGCACCACCCGCGCGCCGTCGGCCACCAGGCACTCGGCGGTGGCGAAGCCGAGGCCCCGGGAGGCGCCGGTCAGCACGTACACCCGGTCGGTGAGTCCGAGATCCATGCGTCCGATCCTGCCGCACCGGGTCATCCGACGCATGCTTGGGCGGTCAGCGCCGGGCGGGGCGCAGCAGGCGTACCCGACCGGCGAGCTGGACCGCGACGGCACCGCCGGCGCGGGCGAGGGCCGGCAGCCGGCGGGGTCGCGGCGGGTGCCGGCCGTCGTAGCGGCCGGCCGCCTCGCGGGCGGCCAGTTCCTCCGCGCCGAGCGGAGGCAGGGCGCCCCGCTGTCGCAGGGCCCGGGCCAGGTCCCAGCCGTCGCGCAGCGAACCGTTGGTGGGGCGGCCGTCCGCCCACTCGCGGAAGGTGTCCCCCCAGGCGTCGCCGAGGGCGGCGGCCAGCAGCGGCCAGTGCCGGGCCACCTCACCGGCGCGCTTGCTCAGCAGCGCGACCCGGGCGGCCTCCACCGGCACGGGCGCGAAGCCGGCCGGCAGCGGCGCCCCGGCGACCAGTGCCGCGACCAGTGCCGCCTGCCGGGCGGCGAGGTCCCCGCCCGGTGCCCCGTGCCCACCGGCCGGGTCCCCGCCCGGCGCCTCGCGCCCGCCAGCCGGGTCGGCGGGCGGCGCCGCCCGCCGACCGGCGAGGTCGGCGGTCGCTTCCTCCCGGTCACCGTGGGTAGGGCCGCTCACGTGACCACCGGGAAGGCGGAGGCGGCGGCGAGCGCGTCCAGCTCCGCCCGCAGGGCCGGTGCGGGCGGGTAGTGCCCGTCGCGTTCGAGCAGCAGCGCCGGTGGCCGGCGCCGGGCGCAGAGCGCGCCGACCAGGTCGAGCACCTCCGGCGGCACCGGGTCGGTGTGGGTGTCGTGGTAGAAGCCACCCCGCTCGGCGCCCCCGGCCACGTGCACGTAGGAGACCCGGTCCAGCGGCAGCCGGTCGAGCAGCGCGACCGGGTCACCGCCCCGGTTGCGGGCGTTGGCGTGCACGTTGGCCACGTCGAGCAACAGCGTCGCCCCGGTGGCGTCCAGGATCTCGGTGAGGAAGTCCGCCTCGTCCAGTTCGTCCTCGGGCCAGTCGAAGAGCGCGGCGATCGGCTCCAGCGCGAGCGGCACCGGCAGCTGCTCCTGCGCCCGCCGGACATTCGCCACCACCGCCGCCACCGCCTCGCGCGTGCGGGGCAGCGGCAGCAGGTGACCGGCCTCCAGGCCGCCGGCCCGGACGAAGGCGATGTGCTCGCTGACCAGCGGCGCGTCGAGGAGTTCGGCGACCCGGGCCAGGTGGGCCACCCGGGCCGGGTCGACCGGCTCCGCGCCGCCGAGGGAGAGCCGAACCCCGTGCGGTACGACGGTGACCCCGCGCTCGCGCAGCTCGGCCAGCCCCGGTGGAACCGGACCGGTCGCCGGGACCGCCTCGGCCACCACCTCGACGAAGCGCAGCCCGGGCAGTTCGGCGACGAACCCGGCGATCTCCGGCCGCCAGCCGATGCCCACCCCGCGCGGTCCGGTCATCCGCCGCACCCACCACCACCGCCACCGCAGCCGCCGCCACCGCCGCCGCCGTCCGAGGACGAGCCGCCGCCGCAGGAACTGCCGCCGGAGCTGTAGGCGCCGCTGCCGCCGGACAGGGCCTGCCGCTGGATCTCCGCCTGCTCGGCGAAGCCGGGGTCGAGCGCCCAGAGCGAGGCGGTACCGAAGAGGGCCACGCCCATCGCCGCGCCGGCCGCGCCGTAGGTGGCGTACGCGGGGGCGGCGGCGGGGGAGAGGTGGGCGGTGCGTCGGCGCAGGTCACGCACCCCCGCGTCGGCGGTGCGGGTGCGCCGCGGGGTGCGGGCCAGCAGGGCGCAGGCCACCCCGATGCCGATCAGGGTGAGCAGCAGCCAGCCCACCGGACGATCGTTGGACAGGCCGCTGAACAGCCGCAGCACGCCCAGCATCAGCAGGACGAACAGGAGGAACGGTCCGCGCCGCAACGCCCGGCGCCCGTCGGCGTCGACCAGCAGCCCTCGCTGCTCCAGCCCTTGGCGCAGCTCGGTCAGGGCGCGGGCGACGGTGGCGTCCCGGGTCAGCTCGCGGGAGTACACGGGTCGTTTCGCCGCGTGCCGTACCGCCTGGTCCAGCGGGGTCACGCCGGCGGGGAGCGGGCCTGCCGCGATCAGTTTCCGATCCGGCCGGACGTCGATCGCGCCGGCCGCGCGCAGGCCGCCCAGCGCGGTCCAGACCGCGAGCTGGTCGCCGCCGTTGAGGTAGGCCACCTGCTGCGGGCCGAGCAGGTCCACGCCGGACGGGTCCGGGCCGGCCAGCAGGCGGCGGCGATGCAGCATCGTGCCGACCACGGCCACGACGGCGACGGCCAGATAGAGCCGGAGGAAAAGGGGCCCGGGGACACCCCAGGTGTCGCCGGCTGCGGCCAGGGGGATCATCGGCGGCTCCTGTCGCGAGGGGGACGGGAACTCATTGTGGAGCCGGCGCGCCATCACCCGACCGGGCGGAGCGGCGAGTTACCGAGCCGTGACGTGCCGCCGTCAGCGCCGGCGCACGGCCTCCTCGACCAGGTCCAGCACCGGGCCCAGGTCGCCGGCCGGCCGGCCCATCGCCAGGTGCAGCACCAGACCGTCGTACGCCAGCTCCAGGAACTGGGCCAGCACGTCGATCGGCACGTCCTCGCGGAGCACGCCGGCCTCCCGCTGCCGTACCAGGCGGTCGCGGGTGGCCTCCGCGATGGCGGCCGAGCGCTCGGCCCAGCGGCGGGCGAAGGCCGGGTCGGTACGCAGCCGCCGGGACACCTCCAGCTGGCTGCCCAGCCAGCCCGTGGTGTCGGGGGAGACCGCCCCGGCGAGCAGGTCCCGCATGACCTGCACGAGACCGTTGCGGGCCACGGTCTCCACCATGGCCGCCGCGTCGTCCTCGGCGACGGCGAGGAAGAGCGAGTCCTTGTCACGGAAGTGGTGGAAGATGGCGCCCCGGGACAGCCCGGTGGCGTCCTCCAGCCGGCGTACGGTGGCTCCCTCGTAGCCGTGCCGGGCGAAACAGGCCCGCGCCGCGGCGAGGATCTCCTGCCGACGCGCGTCGAGCTGGTCCTGACTTACTCTGGGCACGGGTCGATCGTTCCAGCTGACCCTCCGTTACGCAAACCGTACGTACGGCTTGGGATCTTGCGGTGTGGGACGGCGTACCGCGCCGGTCCGGTTAGGATCGCCGGGTGACGACGCCCCCGGTCGCCTCCGCCCCCCTTCCCCC